>NZ_VISU01000009.1:0-243462 GCF_007827625.1 Micromonospora sp. CNZ297
GTCACATTCCGAACCCGGAAGCTAAGCCCTCCAGCGCCGATGGTACTGCACTCGGGAGGGTGTGGGAGAGTAGGACACCGCCGGACAATCTTCCAATTCAGGGCCACCCCATGCGGGGTGGCCCTGAATTGCGTTGCCCCCCGGAAAACACCACCGGACCGGCCGCAAAGCCGGCCCCGGACGCGCGTGAGCGATGGACTGCCCACCCCATTGCCGGCACTGCACCGGCTAGCCGTACCGCCCGCTACTTTCCGGAAACGCCGAACCAGGCCGCCACTTCCCCGAAGTAGCGGTGGCGAGGTGCCCCGGATCCAGCCACTTCCCCGAGCTGGCGAACCGGCCCACCACTTCCCCGAAGTGGCGGCAACGAACGGCCCGGCATCCGGCTACCTCGTCGAGATGGCGAACCAGCAGCAGGTTCCCCCAGGTGGCGTCAACGGAGTACCCCGGACCTAGCCACTTCGCCGAACTGGTGTGCCGGTCAGCACTACGCCGAAGTGGCGGCAACGGAACGCCCGGATCCAGCCACTACCCCGAACTGGCGAACCGGCCCACCACTTCCCCGAAGTGGCGACAACGGACTGCCCGGCATCAGGTCATCCCCGGGGACAGGGAGGGCTGGGGGCCATTACCCCGGAACTGGTGGCATGGGAGGGACGGGGGTCGCCGACACCGCGACGTGGCGGGGACGGGGCAAGGCGTGTGTGGGCACCTCGCCGTACCGGCGTGGACGAGTGAGCGCCGAGGTCGCGGGTCAGCGGCTCTGGACGGACTCGCGGATGTCGCGGAACAGGGCCGCGGCGTCGTCGACCCGGCGGCCCGGGAACATGCCCATCACGACGCTGCCGTGGTCGGCCCACCCGCACACCGCGAAGTCGCCACCGTCGCCGCTCGTCGTACCGCACTTCATCACGCCGCCCAGGCGGCCCGCGTCCACCTCGCGCAGCCCTGCCACCCGGCCTGTCTCGTCGGCCATCAGGCCGAACAGGGTGTCCAGGTCACGCTCGGGCTGCCAGAGCAGCGTGGTGCCGCCGAACAGCAGCACCGAACGCTTGGCGTCCCCGCCGTCGGAGTAGACGGCGCCGTAGCCGCGGTCCAGCTCGATGTCGGCGGCCAGTCCGTCGCGCAGGTAGTCGGCGGTGCTGCGAGCCCGCTCGCTGTCGTCGCGTACCAGCCCGGCCACCTCGGCCGGCTGGCCGAGAGTCGTGTCCTTCTGCTGGAGCACCCGCCAGCCGCCCAGCCCGAGCGCGCCCGCGCCGGCGAGCCCGGCCGCGAGGAGAGCGGCCATGACGATCTTCCGGCGTCGGGAGACGGGACGGCGTTCGGGCTCCTGCGCGGGATCGCGGCGGCTCAGCTCGATCGGCTCTTCGGTCAGCTCGAACGGATCGGAACCCCCGTCGACCGGGCGCTCGGTGAGATGCGCGTCGGACATGACCGCCACCGTACGCGAATCACAGGTGGTGCACGCCGGGTCCCCGAAAGCGCTCCGTAGACTTTCAGGGTGACCGAGAGACTGGATGCCCGACGCCCCGACGCCCCGACCCTCGCCGGCCAGTACCAGCCCGGCGAGGTAGAGCAGCGACGGTACGAGCAGTGGGTAGCCGGCGGGCACTTCCGGGCGTCGGCGGACAGCGAGAAGCCGCCGTTCACCATCGTCATCCCGCCGCCGAACGTCACCGGCTCGCTGCACATGGGTCACGCGTTCGAGCACACGCTCATGGACGCGCTCACCCGGCGCAAGAAGATGCAGGGCTACGAGGCGCTCTGGCTCCCGGGCATGGACCACGCCGGCATCGCCACCCAGAACCTGGTCGAGCGGCAGCTCGCCGGTGAGGGGCTGTCCCGGCACGACCTCGGGCGGGAGAAGTTCGTCGAGCGGGTCTGGCAGTGGAAGGCCGAGTCCGGCGGCGCGATCCTCGGCCAGATGCGCCGGCTGGGCGACGCGGTCGACTGGGACCGCGAGCGGTTCACCATGGACGAGGGCCTGTCCCGGGCCGTGCAGACCATGTTCAAGAAGCTCTTCGACGACGGGCTGATCTACCGGGCCAACCGGATCATCAACTGGTGCCCGCGCTGCCTCACCGCGCTGTCCGACATCGAGGTGGAGCACACCGACGACGAGGGCGAGCTGGTCTCGATCCGCTACGGCGACGAGGTCGTGGTGGCGACCACCCGGGCGGAGACCATGCTCGGCGACACCGCGGTGGCGGTGCACCCGGACGACGAGCGCTACCGGCACCTGATCGGCACCGAGGTGGAGCTGCCGCTCACCGACCGGCGGATCCCGATCGTCGCCGACGAGCACGTCGACCCGAGCTTCGGCACCGGCATGGTCAAGGTGACCCCGGCGCACGACCCGAACGACTTCGAGATCGGCCAGCGGCACGACCTGCCGTCGCTGACGATCATGGACGAGCGCGGCGTCATCACCGCGCCCGGCCCGTTCCAGGGCCTGGACCGGTACGAGGCCCGCCCGGCGATCGTCGCGGCGCTGCGCGAGCAGGGCCGGATCGTGGCCGAGAAGCGGCCGTACCTGCACGCGGTGGGGCACTGCTCGCGGTGCAAGACGACTGTCGAGCCGCGGCTGTCGTTGCAGTGGTTCGTCAACACCGCCCCGCTCGCGAAGGCCGCCGGTGACGCGGTGCGCGACGGCCGGGTGAAGATCGAGCCGGCCGAGCTGGCCAAGCGTTACTTCGCCTGGGTCGACAACATGCACGACTGGTGCATCTCCCGCCAGCTGTGGTGGGGCCACCGCATCCCCGTCTGGTACGGCCCGGACGGCGAGATCGTCTGCGTCGGCCCGGACGAGGAGCCGCCGTCCGGCGAGGGCTGGCGGCAGGACGAGGACGTGCTGGACACCTGGTTCTCCAGCGGCCTGTGGCCGTTCTCCACGCTCGGCTGGCCCGAGCGCACCCCGGACCTGGCGAAGTTCTACCCGACCAGCGTGCTGGTCACTGGCTACGACATCCTGTTCTTCTGGGTCGCCCGGATGATGATGTTCGGCCTGTACGCGATGGACGGCGTGCAGCCGTTCGACGTGGTGGCGCTGCACGGCATGGTCCGCGACGAGCACGGCAAGAAGATGTCGAAGTCGTTCGGCAACGTGGTCGACCCGCTGGACTGGATCGACCGGTTCGGCGCCGACGCCACCCGGTTCACGCTGGCCCGGGGCGCCAACCCCGGCCAGGACGTGCCGGTCAGCGAGGAGTGGTGCCAGGGCTCCCGCAACTTCTGCAACAAGCTCTGGAACGCCACCCGGTTCGCGCTGCTCAACGGCGCGCACACCGACGGCCCGCTGCCGGCCGCCGCTGACCTCTCCACCGTCGACAGGTGGATCCTGTCCCGGCTGGCGCACGTCACCGCCGAGGTCGACGAGCAGTTCGAGGCGTACGAGTTCGCAAAGGTCTGCGACCTGCTCTACCACTTCGCGTGGGACGACGTCTGCGACTGGTACGTGGAGCTGAGCAAGCCGGTGCTGGCCGAGGGTGGCCCCGCCGCCGACGCCACCCGCCGGGTGCTGGGCCACGTGCTGGACCAGCTCCTGCGGCTGCTGCACCCGGTCATCCCGTTCGTCACCGACGAGCTGTGGGCCGCGCTGAGCGGCGGCGAGACCGTACTGACGGCGTCCTGGCCGGTCGCCGACCGTACCCTGATCGACGACGCCGCGGAGGGCGAAGTCGGCACCCTTCAGCGGGTGGTGACCGAGGTCCGGCGGTTCCGGTCGGACCAGGGGCTGCGGCCGACCCAGCGGGTCGCCGCGCGCCTCGACGGCCTGGCCGGCGCGGGCATCGCGGCGCACGAGCCGCTGGTGCGCTCGCTGGCCCGGCTCGACGCGCCGGGCGACGACTTCCAGGCCGGCGCCACGCTGGCCATGCCCGGCGCGGTGAGCGTCGCGCTCGACACCCGCGGCTCGATCGACGTGGCCGCCGAGCGCGCCCGGCTCACCAAGGACCGGGCGGCGGCCGAGAAGGAGGCCACCCAGGCGCGGGCGAAGCTGGACAACCCGGCGTTCGTCGGCAAGGCGCCCGAGCCGGTGGTGGCGAAGATCCGCGAACGGCTGGCGGTGGCCGAGGCGGACCTGGTCCGGATCGACGCCGCCCTGGAGGCGTTGCCCTCGTGAGCGCGAGGAGTGAGCCGGGGCTGCGAGCCCCGCAGTCGCGAACGAAAGATGGCTCCGCATGAGTGACCGCACAGACCGCACCGCGTTCGCCGAGGTGGAAGCCGCGCTCAACGCGCGCGGCTTCACCCGGATGCACTTCGAGCTGGAGAAGATCGAGACTCTGCTCGACCTGCTGGGCAGCCCGCAGCGGGCGTACCCGTCGATCCACCTGACCGGCACCAACGGCAAGACCTCGACGGCCCGGATGATCGACTCGCTGCTGCGGGCGTTCGGGCTGCACACCGGCCGCTACACCAGCCCGCACCTGGAGACCGTCCGGGAGCGGATCAGCCTGGACGGCGAGCCGGTGGGCGAGGACCGGTTCGTGTCCACGTACCGTGAGATCGCGCCGCTGGCCGAGCTGGTCGACCAGCGGTTCGCCGAGCCGCTGACGTACTTCGACATGACCACGGCGCTGGCGTTCGCCACGTTCGCCGACGCCCCGGTCGACGTGGCGGTGGTGGAGGTCGGGCTCGGCGGCGCGGAGGACGCGACGAACGTGATCCAGGCCGGCGTCGCCGTGATCACCCCGATCGGGCTGGACCACACCGAGTGGCTCGGCGACACGATCGAGGACATCGCGCTGCACAAGGCGGGCATCATCCACCCCGGCGCCACCGTGATCGCGGCGGCGCAGGAGGAGGAGGCGGCCCGACCGATCCTGGAACGCTGCGCCGAGGTCAACGCCACCGTCGCGCGCGAGGGCGCCGAGTTCGGCGTGCTGCGCCGCGCGGTCGCGGTCGGCGGCCAGGTGCTGACCATCCAGGGCCTGGGCGGGGTGTACGAGGAGATCTTCATCCCGCTGCACGGCGCGCACCAGGCGCAGAACGCGGCGGTGGCGCTTGCGGCGGTGGAGGCGTTCCTCGGTGCCGGCGCCCGGCGGCAGCTCGACATCGAGGCGGTCCGTGAGGGCTTCGCCGCGACCAGTTCGCCGGGCCGGCTGGAGCGGGTGCGTAGCGCCCCGACGGTGCTGCTCGACGGCGCGCACAACCCGCACGGGATGGCCGCCACGGTCGCCGCCGTGCAGGAGGAGTTCGCGTTCAGCAAGCTCGTCGGCGTGCTGGCGGTGCTCGGCGACAAGGACGCGGCGAGCCTGCTGGAACTGCTCGAACCGGTGCTCGACTCGATCGTGGTGGCGGAGAACAGCTCGGCCCGGGCGCTGCCGGTGGACGAGCTGGCCGCGCTGGCGCGGGAGATCTTCGGGCCGGAGCGGGTGCAGGTGGCCCGGGACATGCCGGACGCCATCGAGGCGGCAGTGGCGGAGACCGAGTCGGACGTGCCGGGCGAACTGTCCGGGGTGGGCGTGCTGATCACCGGATCGGTGGTGACAGTGGCCGACGCCCGCCGGCTGCTCAAGCGATGACCGGCCCGCAGCAGCGCCCGACCGGCGCTGAGCCGCCGACCGGCGCTGAGCGGCCGACCGGCGCTGAGCGGCCGACCGGCGCTGAGCAGCCGACCGGCCCGGAGCAGCCGACCGGCACTGAGCAGCCGACCGGCGCTGAGCAGCCGACGGGGCCGGAGCAGGCGGGCGGCGTTGAGCGGCTGGTCGGTCCGGAACAGGCGGCCGGTTCGGAGCAGGCAGGCGGCTCGGAGCCGGTGGGCGGCGTGCGACGGTCCGGGCTGCGGAACCCGGACAAGGCAGTGCGCGGACTCGGCGCCGGCACGATGTCGCTGGAGGCGCTGGTGCTGCTGCTGGCCATCCAGCCGATCCGGGTGGTCGGCGGTGACCTGAGCGGCGCGGCGATCGGCGCGATCGTGGCGCTGGCGGTCGCCTGTGTGGTGCTCGCCGGCATGATGCGCCGCCCGTGGGCGTGGTACGCCGGCACCGTGATCCAGGGACTGCTGCTGCTCTCCGGGCTGCTGCACTGGTCGCTGTTCGCGCTGGGTGTGATGTTCGCGCTGGTGTGGGCGTACGCGCTGCACGTGCGGCGGGTCATCCTCGGCTGAGCGCCGTCGCGCGGTTGCGCGTGTTAAGAGGGGCCCCTTCCTCTACCTGAGGCGTTAAGAAGGGGCCCTTCCTTACACCTGGGCGAGCGTGCGCCACTGCGTCAGCGCGACGCCGTGGCCGTCGGGGTCGCGGAAGGCCGCCGCCCACACCTCCAGCTTGGTGCCCCGGTTGACGACGCGCGGGGCGTACGTGAACCGGACGCCGGAGTCGCGCAACCGCTCGTACGCCCCCTGGATGTCGTCCACCTCCAGGTTCACATGCACCAGGCGACGGCTGATCGGGGCGGCGCCGGTCACCCGGCGCAGCACCAGCCGGGTCGGCCCGGAGGAGAGCACGGCGTTGCCCTCGCCCCGGTCCAGCTCGTCGAAGCCGAGTTCCCGGTAGAAGTCGAGGGACCGGTCCAGGTCGGTGACGAGCAGCGTGATGCCGACGCCGCTGATCGGGCTGGCCAGCTCGTCCGGCTCGGCCGCGCCGGACGGGCCGAAGATCGCCTCGTCCAGTTCCTCGGCGGTCGGCGGCGCGTCGGAGCGCCGCGGCGCGTCCGAGGGGTCGTCCAGCGGCACGTCGATCGGGTCGGGCACGGTGTCGGCCGGTCCGGATCCGGCCGGTCCGGTGTCGGACCGTCCGGTGTCGGACCGTCCGGGGTCGGCCGGTCCGGAGTCGACGAACACGGTCTCGACCGGCACGGTGTCGACCGGCTCCTCGGCCGGCGAGCGGGGGGCCGGGGCGCGGCGGGGGAGCGGGCCGGAGCCGGCCGCGCGCTCGGCCCGCTCGACGAGCTGCCCCTCCAGCACCACCGGGCCGCCGGGGCTCTGGTGCAGCACCACCGGCTCGCGTTCCTCGGCCCGGGGCGGGACGTCGTCCAGGTACGGGTCCGGCGCGGGCGGGTAGTCGTCGCGGAAGTCGTCCTCCGGCGCGCGCCCGGCCCACGGCGGCGCCTCCTGCGCGATCAGCGGCTCGTCCAGCGGGTCCGGCTCGGCGGCGTACTCGGGCGGCAGGTCGGCCACCGCGGCGGCGCTCTCCGCGTGCGTGGGCACCTCGTCCCAGAGCACGCGTACGTGCCGCTGGTCGTCCAGCGCCACCCGGACCGGCAGCGCCTGGCCCAGCGAGGGCCACTTGGCGACCGGCACCCGAGGCTCGATGATCTTCTTGGAGCGGGGCGGCAGCCCCGGCGCGTCGATGACCAGTTGCAGCTCGCACCGGCCGAACGCGTACTGGGTGGGCGGCTCGGAGGCGCTGTGCACGTGCCCGAGGCCGATCACCCAGGTGCGGCCGCCGCCGCGTACCGTGGCCAGGGCGATCGCCAGCACCAGCAGCGCGACGCCGAGGGCCACGATGGCCCAGCTGGTCATGCCGAGCCCGAACACGGTCACGAAGGTGGCGACGGTGCCCAGCACCGCGCCGATCAGTTTGCGTACCGGCGCGATCGTGCGGTTCCCGCCATTCGCCACAGTGGACCTCCCAGGGGTTCCAGGGCCAGGCTAGGCCGCCGCGGCGGGCCAGGGAAGACGCAGCCGCCGCGCCGGCGCCGGGACCGGGTCGCTACGCTGACCGTACCCAGCCGAACCCCGTTTGAGTGCGCAGGAGGAACCCAGCGTGTCCAGCAGCAGCCCGGACGAGCGGTCGCTCGTACTGATCAAGCCCGACGCGGTGCGCCGCGGTCTGGTGGGCGAGATCCTGTCCCGTTTCGAGCGCAAGGGCCTGCGGATCGACGCGATGGTGAGCCGGACAATGGACGGCGACTTCGCCGACCAGCACTACGCCGAGCACGTCGACAAGCCGTTCTACCCGCCGCTGAAGACGTTCATGACCAGCGGCCCGCTGGTGGCGCTGGTGCTCTCCGGCGACCAGGTGGTCGAGGTGGTACGCGCGATGATCGGCAGCACCGACGGCCGCAAGGCCGCCGCCGGCACCATCCGCGGTGACCTGTCGCTGTCGAACCGGGAGAACCTGGTGCACGCCTCCGACTCGGCGGACAGCGCCAAGCGCGAGATCGCGCTCTGGTTCCCCGAGCTGGCCTGACCCACGCCCGACGGCCCCGGCCCGCATCTTCGCGGGACCGGGGCCGTCGTGTGTCAGCGATCAGACCTGCGCCGGCGGCTGCGTCCGGCAGGTCACCGCGACCCGGTTCCACACGTTGATGGTGGCGATCGCCATCACCAGATCCGCCAGCTCCTTCTCCGACCACACCTTCGCCGCGGCGTCCCAGACGTCGTCCGGCACGCCGTGCTCGCCGAGCCGGGTCACCGCGTCGGTGAGGGCCAGTGCGGCCCGCTCCCGCTCGTCGAAGAACGGCGCCTCGCGCCACGCCGCGACGGCGAACAGCCGGCGGCTGTCCTCACCGGCCGCCAGCGCCTCGCGGCTGTGCATGTCGACGCAGAACGCGCAGCCGTTGCGCATCGACGCCCGCAGCTTCACCAGCTCCAGCACGGTGTGGTCCACGTTCGCCCGGACGTACTTCTCCAGGCCCAGCACGGCCTGGTACGCCTCGGGCGCCACCGCCGCCATGTCCATCCGGCTCATCGCCGCCTCCTTGAGGGTTCGGGTACGCGCACAGGACGGGGCACGGCGGGCGCGGTGTGACGGCCCGGCGGTGTGACGGTGGTCATGCCGGGGCGCTGGACAGCAGTCGTTGACGTGCCGGTCACCTCGACCGGAGTTCCCGGCCACCTGCGGCCGGTAGACCGGCTGGCGACACTGCCGAGACCGGGAGAACCCATGACGCACTTCGATCGACGTACCCTGCTCCGCGCCGGCCTGGTCGCCGGTGCCGGAGTCGCCGGCGGCGCGCTGCTCGGCGCGCCCGGCGCGCCCGCCGCACCCGGCCTGCGGCGCAGCGGCCGGCCGCTGCTCACCCACGGCGTGCAGAGCGGCGACGTGACCGCCGACTCGGCGCTGGTCTGGACCCGCGCGGACCGGCCCGGCCGGATGCTGGTCGAGGTCAGCCGCCGGCCGGACCTGCGCGGCGCCCGCCTGGTGCGCGGCCCGGTGGTCGACCCCACCGGCGACCTCACCGGCAAGGTCCGCCTGCGCGGCCTGCCCGCGGGGGAGCGACTGCACTACCGGGTACGGGTGGAGAGCCTGGACCGGCACGGCCTGTGCAGCGAGCCGCTGACCGGTTCGTTCGCCACCGCCCCCGGGCGGCACCAGCGGCGTGACGTGCGGTTCGTGTGGACCGGCGACATCGTCGGGCAGGGCTGGGGGATCAGCCCCGACTTCGACGGCCTGGCGATCTTCCGGGCCATGCGGGAGCGCCGCCCGGACTTCTTCCTGTGCAGCGGCGACACCGTGTACGCCGACGGGCCGCTGGCCGAGAGCGTGGTCCTGCCCGACGGCCGCACCTGGCGCAACCTGGTGACGCCGGAGAAGAGCAAGGTGGCCGAGACGCTCGCCGAGTACCGGGGGCAGTTCGCGTACAACCTGCTCGACGAGCACCTGCGGGCGTTCGCCGCCCAGGTGCCGCAGATCAACCAGTGGGACGACCACGAGGTGGTGAACAACTGGTACCCGGGGGAGATCCTGACCGACGAGCGGTACGGCGAGAAGCGCGTGGACGTGCTCGCCGCCCGGGCCCGGCAGGCGTTCCACGAGTGGCTGCCGGTGCCGTCGGGCGGGCCGATGTACCGCAAGCTGCCGTACGGGCCGCTGCTGGACGTGTTCGTGCTGGACATGCGCACCTACAAGGACCCCAACGACGGCAACACGTACGCCGACCGCAACCGGGGCCTGCTCGGCAAGGCGCAGCGGGAGTGGCTGATCCGGGAACTGCGCGCGTCCCGGGCCACCTGGAAGGTGATCGCCAACGACCTGCCGATCGGCCTGGTGGTGCCGGACGGTTCCACCGCGCAGGAGGGCGTCGCGCAGGGCGACCACGGCGCGCCGGCCGGCCGGGAGCTGGAGTTCGCCGAGGTGCTGCGCGCCTCGCACCGGGCCGGGGTGACCGGGCTGGTGTTCCTCACCGCCGACGTGCACTACACCGCCGCCCACCACTACGACCCGGCGCGCGCCGCGGTGCGGGACTTCAGCCCGTTCTGGGAGTTCGTCTCCGGCCCGGCGCACGCCGGCGCGTTCGGGCCGAACGCGCTGGACGGCACGTTCGGCCCGAAGGCGGTGTTCGTGCACGCCCCGCCGCGCGCGAACACCTCCCCGGCCGAGGGCTTCCAGCACTTCGGCGAGGTGACCGTCGACGGCCCGTCGGCGGCCCTCACGGTCCACCTCCGAGACCGCACCGGCGCCTCCCTCTGGACCACCACCCTCCCCGCCCCCACCTCCCGCTGACCCCTCGGCCCTTAATGCGTTGATCATGAAGTTGGCGGCGATGTGGATCTCGGATCTGGCCGTCAAATTTCATGATCGGCGGGGCAGAGGCGGGGCGGGGAGAGGCGGGGCGGGTGATACTCGGCGGCGCGGTGGGTGGGGGGTCGAGTACGCTTGACGGGCACAGGCGACGACCCGGCCATCACCGGCGAGCCTCCGGAAGAACGGCCGGGTCACCGGCTCAGTAGAACCGGACGGGACCGGCCCGTCACAGCCGGCCAACGAGCGGGCGGTCGCACCTCGGCCGCCAAGCGGGGTGGTACCGCGGGCCACACCCGGGCGCCGGTCACGGCGTACCGGATTCGGCTCGTCCTCGCAGACCACGGACGAGTGAGCTGCTGAGGGAGAGCGACAGGCGATGGCCTATCCGTTGCACGACCCGACCGGCGCCGGTGTACCGGCGAGCCCGGACCTGCCCGCGGTCGAGCGCCGGGTGCTGGAGCACTGGACGGCCGACAAGACCTTCGAGGCGTCAGTCGAGGCCCGCGACGCCGGCCGGGACGGCGAGAACGAGTACGTCTTCTACGACGGCCCGCCGTTCGCCAACGGCCTGCCGCACTACGGCCACCTGTTCACCGGCTACGTCAAGGACGTGGTGCCGCGCTACCAGACCATGCGTGGCAGGCACGTCGAGCGCCGGTTCGGCTGGGACTGCCACGGCCTGCCCGCCGAGGTGGTGGCCGAGAAGCAGCTCGGCATCACCACCAAGGCGGAGATCCTCGACCTCGGCGTGGCCCGGTTCAACGACGCCTGCCGCACGTCGGTGCTGGAGTTCACCCACGACTGGGAGCGGTACGTCACCCGGCAGGCCCGCTGGGTCGACTTCGCCAACGACTACAAGACGCTCGACCTGGACTACATGGAAAGCGTCATGTGGGCCTTCAAGACCCTGCACGACAAGGGCCTGGTCTACGAGGGCTTCCGGGTGCTCGCGTACTGCTGGCGGTGCGAGACGCCGCTGTCGAACACCGAGACCCGGATGGACGACGTCTACCGGGACCGGCACGACCCGACGCTCACCGTCTGGTTCGAACTGACCGCCGACGAGAACGCGCCGGAGCCGCTGCGCGGGCCGGTCAAGCTGGGCGTCTGGACGACCACGCCGTGGACGCTGCCGTCGAACCTGGCGCTCGCCGTCGGCCCCGACATCGAGTACGCGCTGCTGGAACGCGACGGTGAGCGCTACGTCGTCGGCGCCGCGCGGCTCGGCGCGTACGCCAAGGATCTGGAAGGGTACGAGCAGGTCGGCACCGTGTACGGCCGCGACCTGGTCGGACGCCGCTACACGCCGCTGTACGACTTCCTCGTCGAGCCGGCCGGCCCGAACGCGTACCAGGTGCTCGGCGCGGACTTCGTGACCACCGAGGACGGCACCGGGATCGTCCACCTGGCGCCCGCCTTCGGTGAGGACGACCAGAACACCTGCAACGCCGCCGGCATCCCCACCGTCGTGACGGTGGACGACCACACCCGGTTCACCGCGCTGGTCCCGCCGTACCAGGGCGAGCAGGTCTTCGACGTGAACAAGCCGGTGATCCGGGAGCTGAAGGAGCGGGGGGTGGTGCTGCGGCAGGACACCTACACCCACTCCTACCCGCACTGCTGGCGCTGCGACACCCCGCTGGTCTACAAGGCGGTGTCGTCGTGGTTCGTCGCCGTGTCGACGTTCAAGGACCGGATGGTCGAGCTGAACCAGCAGATCAACTGGACCCCCGGGCACATCAAGGACGGCTCGTTCGGCAAGTGGCTGGCGAACGCCCGGGACTGGTCGATCAGCCGGAACCGGTTCTGGGGCTCGCCGATCCCGGTGTGGAAGTCCGACGACCCGAACCACCCGCGGGTGGACGTGTACGGCTCGCTGGAGCAGATCGAGCGGGACTTCGGCGTACGCCTGACCGACCTGCACCGGCCGGCGGTGGACGACCTGGTCCGTCCCAACCCGGACGACCCGACGGGCAAGTCGATGATGCGCCGGGTGCCGGAGGTGCTGGACTGCTGGTTCGAGTCCGGCTCGATGCCGTTCGCCCAGGTGCACTACCCGTTCGAGAACCGCGAGTGGTTCGAGCACCACTACCCGGGTGACTTCATCGTCGAGTACATCGGGCAGACCCGCGGCTGGTTCTACACCATGCACGTGCTGGCCACCGCGCTGTTCGACAGGCCGGCGTTCCGCAACTGCCTGAGCCACGGCATCCTGCTCGGCTCGGACGGGCGCAAGATGTCCAAGAGCCTGCGCAACTACCCGGACGTCTACCACGTGTTCGACTCGCACGGGTCGGACGCGATGCGGTGGATGCTGATGTCCTCGCCGGTGCTGCGCGGCGGCGACATGGCGGTCACCGAGTCGGGCATCCGGGACGCGGTACGCCAGGTGCTGCTGCCGCTGTGGAACGTCTGGTACTTCTTCTCGCTGTACGCCAACGCCGACGGCCACACCGCGCGTCGTCGTACCGACTCCACGAACGTGCTCGACCGGTACGTGCTGGCGAAGACGAACGAGCTGGTGGCGACCGTCGGCGCGCAGATGGACGCGTACGACATCTCCGGCGCCTGCGCCACCGTGCGGTCCTACCTGGACGCGCTGACGAACTGGTACGTGCGCCGGTCCCGGGACCGGTTCTGGGCCGGCGACGCGGACGCGTTCGACACGCTCTGGACCGTGCTGGAGACGCTCTGCCGGGTGGTGGCGCCGCTGGCGCCGCTGACCGCCGAGGAGATCTGGCGCGGGCTGACCGGCGAGCGGTCGGTGCACCTGACCGACTGGCCGCAGGCGGAGGAGTTCCCGGCCGACCACGAGCTGGTCTCCGCGATGGACAACGTCCGGGCGGTCGCCTCGGCGGCGCTGTCGCTGCGCAAGGCCAAGGGCCTGCGGGTACGGCTGCCGCTGGCGAAGCTCACAGTGGCGTCGCCCGTCGCCGCCCAGCTGCGGCCCTTCGCCGATCTGGTCGCCGACGAGGTGAACGTCAAGGAGGTCGTGCTCACCGACGAGGTGTCCGCGTACTGCCAGCAGGTGCTCACCGTGGTGCCGCGGGCGCTCGGCCCGCGCGTCGGCAAGGCCGTCCAGCAGGTCATCAAGGCGGTCAAGGCGGGGGAGTGGGAGCTGCGCGACGGTACCCCGGTCGCCGCCGGGGTCACGCTCGCCGAGGGCGAGTACGAGCTGCGCCTGGTCGCCGCCGACGCCGAGCACTCCGCGCCGCTGCCCGGCGGTGAGGGAGTGGTCGTGCTGGACACCGAGGTCACGCCGGAACTCGCAGCCGAAGGGCTGGCCCGGGACGTGGTCCGGGTCGTGCAGCAGGCCCGCCGGGAGGCCGACCTCGACGTGTCCGACCGGATCACGGTGGCCGTCTCCGCCTCGGAGGAGGTGCGCGCGGCCGTCGCCGCGTACACCGGGTTCGTGGCCCGGGAGGTGCTCGCCGACAGCATCGACTTCGCCGAGGGCCTCGACGGCTTCGACGGCGAGGCCGGCGAGGGCGAGCGCGTGACAGTGACGGTCCGCAAGGTGTGATGTAAGGCGGGGGCCCTTCTTAACGCCTCAGGTAGAGGAGGGGCCCCTGCTTAACACCCGCACCCAGCGAGTGGACTGCGGACCACCCGCTCGGTGGCGGACGGCCGCGTCGGCTACCGTGACAGCGCCTGTTTCACGTACGACCGCCGGAGGACCCGTGCCCCTGCTCTACACCATCGGCAAGCTCACCGTGGCGCCCGCGCTCCGGTTGGCCTTCCGTCCGCACGTGGAGGGTTTGGAGCACATCCCGGCGACCGGCGGCGCGATCTTCGCCAGCAACCACCTCTCCGTCGCCGACGAACTGCTCCTCGGCACCGTGGTGCCCCGCCACCTGGCGTTCTGGGCCAAGTCGGAGTACTTCAAGGGCACCGGGCTCAAGGGCGGCTTCTCCAAGTTCGTGCTCACCGGGCTGGGCGCGATCCCGGTCGAGCGGGCCGGCGGCCGGGCCGCGCTGACCGCGTTCGACGCGGCGATCCCGGTGCTCAAGGCCGGTGACCTGGTCGCCGTCTACCCGGAGGGCACCCGCTCCCCGGACGGGCGTCTCTACCGCGGGCGCACCGGCACCGTCCGGCTGGCGATCGCCGCCGGCGTGCCGATCATCCCGGTCGGCGTGACCGGCACCGACAAGGCCCAGCCGATCGGTACGCGGATCCCGCGACCGGGCCGCGCCAAGATCACCATCAAGTTCGGCAAGCCGCTGGACTTCACCGGCCGCCCCGACGACCGCACCTCGCTGCGCGCGATGACCGACGAGATGATGGCCGAGATCCAGAAGCTCAGCGGCCAGGAGTACGTCCCGCGCTACGCCCCGAAGCGCGCCGACCAGACCGCAGGCGACCAGGCCGGCGGCGAGCAGACCGCCTGAGCGGTCAGGACTTCGGCACCACCACGCGCTGGCGCAGGTCGTTCAGCAGCCGCCCGCTGTCGTCCACAGACAGCCGGGTGAACACGCCCGTGGTGAGGCTGCCGTGGTCGGCCGAGACACAGACCACCACCGAGTCGCCGTCCGCCCGGCCCACGGCGCAGCGCTCGTGGCGCCCCCGTACGCCGGTGTCCACGGCCACCGACTCCTTCAGGGCGTAGTCCCCGGCGAGGCGGTCGAGTTCCGCCTTGGCGTCCGACTCCGGGCTGAACCGCAGCCCGGTGCTGCCGAACAACGTCACCCGCTTGCCGTCGCTCGTGCTGTAGATGCCGGCGAACGTGTCCTCGGCGAGCAGGTTCGCCTCGCGTACCTGGGATTTCAGCTCCTCGGCGGCGGTCCGGCTGCTCTCGTCCTGGCGCAGCCGCATCGAGTCGATCTGGTCCGGGAGGGTGGCGCTGGCCGGGTACTGGCTGGAGATCGGCTGGAACCACCAGAGCGGGAGGCCGCAGCAGCAGGCGACGGAGAGCAGCAGCACCCAGGGCCAGCGACGCCGGCGGCGGGTCCGCTTGGGCGGCTGCTGCCAGCCCGGCGGCGGTGCGACAGGCGGCCCGGCCTTGCCCCGGCGCTGCTTCGGCGGCCGTCCGGGCTTCGCCGGCGGAGCGACGGGCGCCGCGGGCGGCAGCGGCCGGGCGGCGGGCGGACCGGGGTGGTGCGGCGGCGAGACCGGCCGGGCCGGTCCGGGGTACGGCGGGCTGTGCGGCGGTGGTGAGACCGGCCGGGCTGCGGGCGGCGCGGGACGGGCCGGTGGCGCCGGTTGCGGGGCGGGGTGGGCCGCCGGTGGCGCCGGATGGGCCGGGTGGGGGTTGTCCGGCGCGGCCCAGGGCGCGGTGTAGGGCAGAGTCGGCGTCGGCGGCGGCAGTTCGGGGGCGTGCAGCTCCCAGCCGGTGGTGTCCACCCCGGCCCACGGGTCGACCGGCGTGGCGTGCTCCGGCGATGCCAGCGGCGGCACCGGCGTGGGCTCGGCGGACTCGCCCCAGGCGGGCCGTCGCGGCGGCGGTGGCGGGACGGCGGCGGAACCGCTCCAGCGGGGCGCGGGCGCGTCGACCCGGGTCGGATCGGGGGTGTTCTCCACGCGGGTCGGGTCCGGCGTGTTCGCCGACGGCAAGCGGTCTTGGGCGTTCTCGACCTTGGTGGGGTCAGGCGTGGCCGCGGCCCGGGGCGGCTGCGGCGCGACGTCGATCCGGGTCGGATCCGGCTGCCGCCCGGTCCGGGGAGTGGGTACGGGTGTGGTGCGGCCCGGAACCGCTGCGGATCCCCGAGCCCGGGTGACCGGTACGGGCGGAGTGCCGCCCGGCGCTCCGGCGTCGGCAGTCGGAGCCTCGTCGCCGGTAGGCGCGTCGGCCGGCATTCCGGCGTTGCCGGAGAGGGCGTCGGCGATCGTCGCGCTCGCCTGGGGGCCGGCCCTGCCGGTGGGGGCGGCGGCGTCGTCGGCCGGTGGGTGCGGGCTCGCGCTGTCGAGCGGGGCGGTGCTGGCCGGGTCCGCCGGTTCGGCTGCTTGGTCCCGCCGTGCCGGTTCAGCCTGCTCGGACGTTTCCGGGTGGTCGTCCCGCAGCGCCGGCTCGGCCGGCTCGTCCAGCCGCGCGGTTCCGGCCTGCTCCGACTGCTCGCTGGGCTCGCTGTCGGCGGCGCCGGACGGCTGGTCGGCCGCCGTCGCGCCGGGGGTCCGGTCGTCGGCGGCCTCCGGTGTGCCGGACGGGGACGCCGGAGCCGAGGCGCCCGTGGCGTCCTCGGTGTCGGCGGCGGTCGCCGGCTCGGTGACGGACGGCATCTCGGCCCCGTCGGCCGGCCGGTCCGCCCCCGGCTGCGGCTGCGGCATCGCGGCAATCTCCTCTCGGCCCGTTGCGAGGTTAGTACCGCCCCGCCACCCGGGACGAATTCCGCCCCCGGTCCCCGGCCCCACTCCGGTGATCAAGGAGTTCGTGCCCGTGGAAGCGCCGGACAGCACACAAACTCCTTGATCAACGCGGCGGACACGGGCGCGGGCGCGGGAGAAGGCGGGGGCACCGCGTACGCTTGGGCATCATGAGTGCCCCGTCCACGACCCCGCGTCCCGCCGCCGCCAACTCGGTCTGGCCCCGGCTGGAGCCGTTGCTGCCGCAGGTGACCAAGCCCATCCAGTACGTGGGTGGAGAGCTGGGAGCGGTGGTCAAGGACTGGGACGCCGCGACCGTCCGGTGGGCGCTGATGTACCCGGACGCGTACGAGGTGGGCCTGCCCAACCAGGGCGTGCAGATCCTGTACGAGGTGCTCAACGAGCTGCCCGACGTGCTGGCCGAGCGGACGTACGCGGTCTGGCCCGACCTGGAGAAGCTGATGCGCGCCCACGGCGTGCCGCAGTTCACCGTCGACGCCCACCGCCCGGTGCGTGACTTCGACGTGTTCGGCGTCTCGTTCTCCACCGAGCTGGGCTACACCAACCTGCTCACCGCGATCGACCTGGCCGGCATCCCGCTGCTCGCCGCCGACCGCACCGACGCCGACCCGGTGATCGTGGCCGGCGGGCACGCCGCGTTCAACCCGGAGCCGATCGCCGACTTCGTCGACGCCGCGGTGCTCGGCGACGGCGAGGAGGCGGTGCTGGAGATCACCGCCATCGTCCGGGAGTGGAAGACGGAGGGCTCCCCGGGCGGCCGCGACGAGCTGCTGCTGCGGCTGGCCCGGACCGAGAGCGTGTACGTGCCGCGCTTCTACGACGTCGACTACCTGCCCGACGGCCGGATCCAGCGGGTCGTGCCGAACCGGCCGGACGTGCCGTTCCGGGTGCACAAGCGCACCACTATGGACCTGGACGCCTGGCCGTACCCGAAGAAGCCCCTGGTGCCGCTCGCCGAGACGGTCCACGAGCGGTACGCGGTGGAGATCTTCCGGGGCTGCACCCGCGGCTGCCGCTTCTGCCAGGCCGGCATGATCACCCGCCCGGTGCGGGAGCGGTCGATCACCACCGTCGGCCAGATGGTCAAGGAAGGGCTGGAGTTCTCCGGCTTCCACGAGGTGGGCCTGCTGTCGCTGTCGTCGGCCGACCACTCCGAGATCGGCGACATGTGCTCCGGCCTGGCCGAGCAGTACGCGGGCACGAACGTCTCGCTGTCGCTGCCGTCGACCCGGGTGGACGCGTTCAACATCGACCTGGCCCAGGAGCTGTCCCGCAACGGGCGGCGGACCGGTCTGACCTTCGCGCCCGAGGGCGGGTCGGAGCGGATCCGCAAGGTGATCAACAAGATGGTGTCGAAGGAAGACCTCATCCGTACGGTGGTCACCGCGTACTCCAACGGCTGGCGGCAGGTGAAGCTCTACTTCATGTGCGGCCTGCCCACCGAGACCGACGAGGACGTCCTTGAGATCGCCGACATGGCGCACGAGGTGATCCGGGCCGGCCGCGCGGCCACCGGGTCGAAGGACATCCGCTGCACGGTCTCCATCGGCGGGTTCGTGCCGAAGCCGCACACCCCGTTCCAGTGGGCCTCGATGGAGCGGCCGGAGGTCATCGACGGCCGGCTCAAGCTGCTCAAGCAGGCGATCAACAGCGACCGGTCGCTGGGCCGGGCGATCGGCTTCCGCTACCACGACGGCGAGCCGTCGCTGATCGAGGGCCTGCTCTCCCGGGGCGACCGCCGGGTCGGCACGGTGATCCGCAAGGTCTGGGAGAACGGCGGCCGGTTCGACGGCTGGAGCGAGCACTTCTCCTACCAGCGGTGGGTGGACGCCGCCACCGAGGTGCTGCCGGCGTACGGCGTGGACCTCGACTGGTACACCACCCGGCAGCGCGAGGAGCTGGAGGTCCTGCCCTGGGACCACCTCGACTCCGGCCTGGACAAGGACTGGCTCTGGCAGGACTGGCAGGACTCGCTGTCGGAGTACGAGCAGGACGACTGCCGCTGGACGCCCTGCTTCGACTGCGGCGTCTGCCCGTCCATGGACACCGAGATCCAGATCGGCCCGACCGGCCGCAAGCTGCTGCCGCTCACCCCGGTCAACGGGCTGAAGCTGCCTGCAGCCGCCCAGGGCTGACGCCGCCCGCACTCACCGGAGCGCGGGAACCCGACCGGGTTCCCGCGCTCCGTCGTCCTTCCCGGTGACCGTCGCGGTACGCGGGGTGGGGGTGCCCCGACTGGTCCTTCCTCGATACGCTGCGTCCGTAATGGACCGGCCGGGGCCGGCAGCGGGGAGGACAGGCAGCATGGGCATCAATCCGCCGGACACCGGCGATCTGCACGTCAGCGTCGAGGACCTGGATGCGGCGGCCGAGTACATCGAGCGCCTCAAGCAGTACGTCGAGGACACCATCTCCTGGGAGATGGAGCGCATCAAGGAGCGGATGAAGGGCGACAGCGGCAACGCGCAGACGGTGCCCAACGGCACCCCGTTCGGCGCGTACGAGGACGCCCGGATGCAGTGGCAGGCGCTGACCACGTCCACCGCCAGCATGGAGGCCCACCTCAAGGCCATCTCCATGAAGCTGGCCGGCCTGAAGCAGGGCACACAGGACATCGCCAAGGCGTTCCGCGACGCCGAGGCCCGCAACGCGGCCAACGGCAAGGACATCGAGCGTCTGCTGGAGTCCGCGGCCCCGCCGCCGGACGCCGGTCAGCAGCCCACCTACCCGTACACGGCCTGAGGGGGAGACGGTCATGGCAGGAGGCACCTGGGAGCGTTGCGTCCGTGAGGTGACGCTCTCGGCGGACCCGGAAACCGTCGGATCGGTCGGCGCGGGCTGGAAGAACCTCTCCACGGCGCTCGGCCACCTACGCGACTCGCTGGTGGGCCGTTCGTTCGTCGGCCCGATCGCGGCCGGCCAGGAGCGCCCGCACACCGGCGGCCTGCCCGGGATGCTCGCCGGCTGGAAGGGCAGCGGCGGCGACGCGTACCGCGAGCACCTGTCCGAGATCGGCAAGGACATCGAGGAACTCATCACGCACGCCAGCAACGTCAGCGGCGCGCTGTCGCGGATCGAGGGCGACATCCGTACGGCGGTGGCGAGCATCCCGATCCCGCTGATGGACAACTTCGGCTGGAACGAGTGGAGCCTGCCCGGCGGCACCGAGCTGGACGACGCGCGCGACGGTGAGAGCCAGTCCGGCTTCCTGGCTGCGCTGCGCAGCGACTACCAGGGCAACCAGGCGTTGTACGCCGACGGCGCGTTCCGCGACAAGGCCGACGACCTCGAAGCCACCATGAAGATCGACGGCAACGCCAGCGACCAGAAGCGGGGCGGCTGGTGGGACACCAAGTCGCACCTCGACAACTGGTACCGCGACAACCAGCAGGCGGCCAACAAGGCGATGTCGCCGCTGCCGGCAGCGGTCGAGGCCGAGCGCCCCAAGCTGGCCGTACCCCGCCCCACGGACAGCGAACTGGGCGACGGCTACCGCGGCGACCCGCGGGTTCCCCCGACGGGTGTGCCCGGCGGCGGCCTGCCGGGTGGCGGCGCGCCCGGCGGCGGCATGCCCGGCGGTGGCGGCCCCATGCCGTCCATCGGCAGCACCGGCATCGGTGGTGGCGCGCCCGGCGGCGGTTCGTTCACGCCGCCCCCCGGTGGGCCCGGCAGCGGCATCCCCGGCGGCGGCACCTACACCCCGCCGACCGCCGGGGGGATCCCCGAGCTCGGTGGCGCGCCCGGCTCGGGCACCCCGGAGTACGGCAGTGGTCTGGCCGGCGCGGGCGGGCCCGGCACGATCACCGCAGGCGGGCCGGGCACGCTCGGTCTGGGCGGCGGTGGCGCGGGTGGACTGAGCGCCGGCGGCGGCGGCCTCGGCGGTGGTGGCGCCGGCCTGGGCTCGGCCGGCGGGATCGGCGGCGGTGGGATCGGCGCGGCCGGCGGCATGGCCATGGGCGGCCTGCCCGGCATGGTCGGCGGTGGCAACGGCAAGGTTCCGCCACTGACCAGCGCGGCCAGCGCGTTGAAGGCCGCGGCCGCGGTGGGACCGGGCGGCGCGGGCGGCGCGCGTGGCGGGATGGCCGGCGCCGGGATGATGGGCGGCGGAATGATGGGCGGTCACGGCGGCGCCGGTCACGGCGGCGACGCGGCGGGGCACTCGTCATGGTTGACTGAGGACGACGATCCGTGGGGTGCCGGTGACGGTGCGTCCCCGGGCATCCTGCGATGAGGACGGACGGATGAAGGTGCACGTCGGCGCGCTCCGGCCGGTGACGGCCGGTCTGCTTGCCGGACTGATGCTGCTGGGTGCCGCCCAGCCGGCGGTCGCCGCGCCGCGCCGCGCCGAGCAGTGGTATCTGGACGAGCTGCGGATCGACCGGGCGCATCAGATCTCCACCGGGCGGGGCGTCGTCGTCGGCGTGCTGGACACCGGTGTGGACGCCGGGCACCCCGACATGCGGGGCCGGGTCCTGGCCGGGGGCAGCACCCGTGACTCCGGCGACGGCCGGCGCGACCCGGACGGCCACGGCACCCACATGGCCGGGATCATCGCGGCCAACGGGACCGGGGTGGTCGGCATCGCGCCCGACGCCCGGATCCTGCCCATCCGGAAGCCCGTCGGCGCGGCGGCCACCAAGGACGACTCCGCGACCGGCATCCGGATGGCCGTCGACGGCGGTGCGAAGGTGCTCAACCTGTCGTACGGCGGCGCCGGGCCCGTGGAGGAGGTCGAGGAGGCCGCGATCCGGTACGCGCTGGAGCGCGACGTGGTCGTGGTGGCCGCCGCCGGCAACGTCCGGCAGGCCGGCCCGGACGTCGTCTCACCCGCCAAGATCCCCGGCGTGATCGCGGTGACCGGCACGGTCCGGGGCGGGGGTTTCTGGTCCGGATCGGCCCAGGGCCCGGAAGCGGTGATCGCCGCGCCCGGCGACGAGGTCTACAACATCGGCCCGGACCGGGGCTACGGCTGGGGGGACGGCACATCCGACGCCGCCGCCGTCGTCTCCGGTGTCGCGGCGCTGATCCGGTCGAAGCACCCGAAGCTCTCCGCGCCCGACGTGATCAACCGGATGATCCGTACCGCCCGGGACGCCGGGCCGCCCGGCCGCGACCCGCGGTTCGGCTTCGGCCGGATCGACCCGGTGGCGGCGCTCACCGCAGACGTGCCGTCGGTGTCGGCGAACCCGCTGCTCGGGGCCGCCGCGCCGAGCGCGTCCGCGCCACCGGCCGCCGCCGAGGACGACAACTTCGACGTGACGAAGTACGGCGACCGGGGCGGCCCCACCGACCAGCAGGTGATGGTGATCGGCATCGGCATCGCCGTGGCGCTCGTGGTGCTGCTGGCGCTCGTGGTGTTCCTGATCTGGAACCGCCGCCGTCACCGGCGTGAGCTGGCGAAGGTCGGCTCGATCCCGGACGAGGCGCTGGACCGGATGGACGCCGGTGGGCAGGGCCCGCCGGTGCCCGCCGGTCACGCCGCCCCGCCGCCCGGCTACGGCCCACCCGGCGGCTACCCGCCACCCGGCGCGCACTCCCAGCCGAGCGGATACCCCCAGCAGGGCGGATACCCGCAGCCGGGTGGGTACCCCCAGCCCGGCGCGGGCGCCTACCCGCCCCAGGGCCAGGCCCACACCTCACCCGGCCAGAGCCCGTACGCCCCACCCGGCGACCCCCGCCCCTGACCGACCCCGCACCCGACCCGCCCCACAAGCCCCCCCCCGGCCCACCCCCACCCCCACCCCCGCACCGCCCAACCCGACGATCATGAAGTTGACGCCGAAGTTGATCTCTGATTTCGCCGTTAACCTCATGATCGACCGGGCGGAGATGGGGTGGGGTGGGGGCGGGGGTCGGGGTTTGTGGGGGTTTGGGGTGGGTGGGGTGGCCCCGGGTGTGGGGCGCGGTGGGCGCTGCGTCAGGATGAGACCGATACGCAGGCACAGCCGAGGAGCTCACGATCGCCAGAAAGCCTCAACCCGAGGGCGGCCAGGCCCCCGTCGTCCAGCGGGTCCGTATCCGGTACGCCAAGCGTGGGCCGCTGCGGTTCACCTCGCACCGGGACTTCGCCCGGGCCTTCGAGCGCGCGCTGCGCCGGGCCGGCGTGCCGATCGCCTTCTCTCAGGGGTTCACCCCGCACCCGAAGATCTCGTACGCCTCGGCCGCCCCGACGGGAGTGGCGAGCGAGGCCGAGTACCTGGAGATCGGGCTCCGTGAGCCGGTCGACCCGGCACGGCTCCGTGAGGCGCTCGACGCCGCTCTCTCGCCCGGGCTCGACGTGCTCGACGCGGTGGAGGCCGCCGGCGGCAGCCTGGCGGACCGGATCGAGGCGTCGTACTGGCGGATCGAACTGCCCGAGGTCGACCCGAAGGTGCTCGCGGAGGCCGTGGCGGCCTTCACGGCCGCCGAGGAGATCCAGGTCGAGCGGATGACCAAGCAGGGGCGGCGTACCTTCGACGCCCGTGCGGCAGTGGTGTCGATCGATGCCATGGCTCCGGCTGAGACGCCTTCCGGGGCGGCGGCCGTACCGTGTGCGATACTCGAACTGGTCGTGCGGCAGGTCACCCCGTCCGTTCGGCCCGATGACGTCCTGTCCGGCCTCCGTGCGGTGGCCGCCCTGGAGCCGCCGGTCACCCCGAAGGTGATCCGGCTGGCGCAGGGCACGCTGACCGCGCAGGGCGAGATCGTCGATCCGTTGGAAGCGGATCGCGACGGGGCAACCATCGGAGAGCGCTGACCGTCGGTCAACGCTCTGGCAGGCAGACTTCGGCGGTCGCGCGTTTGCGCGCCCGGCGGAAACACCTTTGCGGCAACCCTGCGTGGCAGCGCTCACCCGCGCCCGGGGCGGCCAGAACTGGAGAACGTCCATGCTCGAGAACGAGCCCGAGGGCGGCGAACGGACCGGCGCAGAGCCGGCCGGGACGACCGCCGACAGCGCCACCACCGCCTCCGGCAGCGCCGCGAGCGCGACCTCTGCCGGCGCCGGGGGAGCCACCACGGAAGGCACCGTGGAGGGCGTCGCGGAGACCAAGCCGCCCGCCCGTAAGCGGGCCAGCCGCCGCAAGGCCGCTCCGCTGAACCAGCCGGAGCAGACCGACGCGCCGGTCGAGGCGTCCACAACGGTGACCGGCAGCGGCGAGTCGCCGCAGGCCGAGGTGCTCGCGCCGGTGGCCGGTGAGTTGGACACCGCGCCGAAGACCACCCGGCGGCGTCGTAAGGCGACGCCGGCGAAGGCGGTCGAGGAGCCGGTGGCCGCGGCCGGTGTGGAGGCCGCCTCGGAGGAGGTCGTGCCGCCGGTCAAGGTGACCCGGACCCGCCGTCGCAAGGCCACGCCGGCTGCCGAGACCGTCGCGCCGGACGAGACCACCGCCGCGGGGCAGGCGCCCGCGGACGGCGTGATCGACGGACCGGTCTCCGCGCCCGGTGGCGACCTGATCGCCGAGGGACGCGCCGACATCGACGGCGGCGAGACCGCCGCACCGGGCGAGGCCGTCACCGCGGGTACCGCCGCCGAGACTGCACCGCAGGCCCCCACCGGCCGGCGCAGGGCCACCACCAGCAGGACCAAGGCCGCCGGCGCCGGCAAGGCGAGCACCGGCGGCATCGGTGAGACCACCGGCGAGGACGTCGAGGACGCCGAGGCCGAGGCCGTGGCAGACGCGAGCGCCGCGGCTGCGCGTACCGAAGAGGTGAACCTGGCCCGCAGCGGCGGCCCGGCCGACGCGACGGGCGTCGTGTCGACGGGTGCCGCCGTGCCGCGCGCGGCCGAGGAGCCGGCCGAGACGCCGCCGGCCACCAGCCGCCGGCGTCGTGCCGCGCTCTCCGCGCCGACCGTCCTGTTCATGGCGCCGCAGCCCGACGAGGCGCCGGCCGTCCAGGTGACGTACCCGGCCGCCGAGGAGCCGATCGAGGAAGCGGTCGAGACCGGCCGGCGCCGCCGTCGCGGCCGCCGTGAGGTCGAGCCGGTCGAGGCCGAGGTCGAGCCGGAGGTCGCCGAGGAGGAGCTCGCCGCCGAGGCCGAGGAGACCGCCGAGGGGGACGAGGACGACGAGACGGCCGCGGGCCGGCGTCGCCGCCGCCGGGGCCGCCGGGGTCGTGGCCGGGGCAAGGGCGGCGCGGACGAGGCCGACGACGAGGACGTCGAGGAGCCCGCCGCGGCCGAGGCCGAGGGTGAGGCCGAGGAGCCGGCGGAGGACGAGGAGGCCGAGGGCGAGGGGATGACCCGTCGCCGTCGCCGTCGTCGCCGCCGGGGCGCCGGCGAGGCGGACACCGCCGCCGAGGACGGCGTGCCGACCGTCGTCAAGATCCGTGAGCCGCGCAAGCCGGTCGACGAGGTGCAGGGTGTCTCCGGCTCGACCCGGCTGGAGGCCAAGCGGCAACGCCGGCGGGACGGCCGCGAGCAGCGGCGTACGCGGCCGCCGATCCTGAGCGAGTCGGAGTTCCTGGCCCGCCGCGAGGCGGTGGACCGGGTGATGGTGGTCCGCCAGCGCGGCGACCGCACCCAGATCGCGGTGCTCGAGGACGGCGTGCTCGTGGAGCACTACGTCACGCGGAACTCGTCCGGCACGATGGCCGGAAACGTCTACCTGGGCAAGGTCCAGAACGTTCTGCCGAGCATGGAGGCGGCCTTCGTCGACATCGGGCGCGGGCGCAACGCGGTCCTGTACGCCGGTGAGGTCAACTGGGACGCCACCGGCCTGGAGGGCCGGGCCCGCTCGATCGAGCAGGCGCTGCGCTCCGGCGACTCGGTCCTGGTGCAGGTGACCAAGGACCCGATCGGGCACAAGGGCGCGCGGCTGACCAGCCACATCGCGCTCTCCGGCCGGCACCTGGTCTACGTGCCCAACGGCAACGCCTCCGGGATCAGCCGCAAGCTGCCCGACACCGAGCGCAAGCGGCTGCGGGACGTGCTGAAGAAGCTGGTGCCGGACGGCGCCGGGGTGATCGTCCGGACCGCGGCCGAGGGTGCCAGCGAGGACGAGCTGGCGCGCGACGTCAAGCGGCTCCAGGCGCAGTGGGAGGACATCCAGGCCAAGGCGACCGAGGGCGGCGCTCCGGTGCTGCTCTACGAGGAGCCGGACCTGGTCATCCGCGTGGTCCGGGACCTCTTCAACGAGGACTTCCGCGAGCTGGTCATCGAGGGCGAGCCCGCGTACGACCTGGTCGAGTCGTACCTGTCGCACGTGTCGCCGGACCTGGTGGCGCGGCTGCGCCGGCATGCCGGGGTGGCGGACGTGTTCGCCGAGTACCGGATCGACGAGCAGATCCTCAAGGGGCTGGACCGGAAGGTCTTCCTCCCCTCGGGCGGCTCGCTGGTGATCGACCGCACCGAGGCGATGACTGTCGTCGACGTCAACACCGGCAAGTACACCGGCTCCGGTGGCAACCTGGAGGAGACGGTCACCCGCAACAACCTGGAGGCGGCCGAGGAGATCGTGCGCCAGCTGCGGCTGCGCGACCTCGGCGGCATCGTGGTGATCGACTTCATCGACATGGTGCTGGAGTCGAACCGGGAGCTGGTGCTGCGCCGGCTCACCGAGTGCCTCGGCCGGGACCGTACGAAGCACCAGGTCACCGAGATCACCTCGCTCGGCCTGGTGCAGATGACCCGTAAGCGCATCGGCGCGGGCCTGCTGGAGGCGTTCAGCGAGACCTGCGAGTGCTGCAAGGGCCGGGGCGTGATCATCCACACCGAGCCGGTGCCGGAGAAGCCGCGCGGCGGGGCGGGGGAGAAGGTCAAGGCGGTCGCCTCGGCGGTCGCCGCGCCGGCCGAGGAGAAGGGCCGCCGCCGGGGCCGCAAGGCCGCCGCGGAGAAGCCCGCGGTGGAGGCCGCGCCGGAGCAGCCCTCCGCGCAGCCGCAGGCAGTCACCGAGGCGCCGGCCGCCCCGGAGCGGACCGTCGCCGAGGTGGTCGAGACCGACGACGACTACTACGACACCCAGGGCTACGACCTGTCCCGGTTCGAGACGGACACGCCCGCCGCCCCGGCGATCGCGGACAGCCAGGAGGGCGACTCGGCCCGGCTGGCCGCCGCCGACGACCCGGACGCGATCGGTGACGGAGACAACGACGACGACAGCGGCGCCCCGCGCCGGCGGGCGCGCCGTGGTGGTGCCCGGCGGCGTACGCGGCCGTGAGGCTTTAGCGCGCTGACCTGCGCGAACAGGGCCCCCGATCCGCCGGGAAGAGGCGGGGCGGGGGCCCTGTCGTGTCCGTCGAGCAGGGCGGAGAGGCACCGACCGGCAGCCCGGTTTGGGGGGCGGGCCGGGTATGGCGTACGCTTGCCTGCGGCGCACTTTGGTGTGCCGAGTTCCCGCGTGCCCGCGCCGCCGGTGTCACGGCTCCCGGCGAGACGCCGTGGGAACGACCGTCGACGGTGTGACAGCCGGCAACGGTGCAATAGACGCCAGCAGCCTCAACGACAGGGAGTCCGCCTCCGATGTACGCGATCGTCAAGACCGGCGGCAAGCAGTACAAGGTCGCCGAGGGCGACGTGATCGAGGTCGAGAAGCTCGCCGGTGCCCCCGGCGACGCGGTGAAGCTCACCGCGGTGCTCCTCGTCGACGGTGACGACCTGGTGACCGAAGCGGCGAAGCTCGCCAAGGTCGCGGTGTCCGGCGAGATCGCCGCGCACACCAAGGGCCCGAAGATCCGGATCCACAAGTTCAAGAACAAGACCGGCTACCACAAGCGCCAGGGTCACCGCCAGCCGCTGACCCAGGTCAAGGTGACCGGCATCTCCAGCGGGAAGTAGGTCGTCCTCCAATGGCTCACAAAAAGGGTGCGTCCAGCTCGCGTAACGGCCGTGACTCCGCGGCCCAGCGGCTCGGCGTGAAGCGCTTCGGTGGTCAGGTCGTCAGCGCGGGTGAGATCCTCATCCGTCAGCGTGGCACCAAGTTCCACCCCGGTGACCTGGTCGGCCGTGGCGGCGACGACACGCTGTTCGCGCTGGCCGCCGGCTCGGTGCAGTTCGGCACCAAGCGCGGTCGCAAGACCGTCAGCATCGTGCCTCAGCAGTAGTTCTGTAAGCGTTGCGGGCCGCGGACCTCGAGTCCCGGCCCGCTTCGCTTTTCCCCGTGCGGGGCGGACCCCGCTGGAAGGATTGGCGTCGTGACGACGTTCGTTGACCGGGTCGTCCTGCACATGCAGGCCGGCGACGGCGGGCACGGCTGTGTCTCGATCCACCGGGAGAAGTTCAAGCCGTTCGGCGGGCCGGACGGCGGCAACGGCGGCCACGGCGGCAGCGTGTCGCTGGTGGTCGACCCGCAGGTCACCACGCTGCTCGACTTCCACTTCCGGCCGCACCTGAAGGCCGAGAACGGCAAGGGCGGCGCCGGCTCGAACCGGGACGGCGCCAACGGCCGTGACCTGGTCATCAAGGTGCCGAACGGCACCGTCGTGCAGAGCCTCGACGGCGAGGTGCTGGCCGACCTGGTCGGCGTCGGCACCACGTTCGAGGCGGCCCGGGGCGGCCGGGGCGGGCGCGGCAACGCCTCGCTGGCGAACGCCCGCCGCAAGGCGCCGGGCTTCGCCGAGCTGGGTGAGCCCGGCGACCGGCTGGACGTCGTGCTGGAGCTCAAGAGCGTCGCCGACGTGGGCCTGGTCGGCTTCCCGTCGGCGGGCAAGTCGTCGCTGATCTCGGTGATCTCCGCGGCCAAGCCGAAGATCGCCGACTACCCCTTCACCACGCTGGTGCCCAACCTGGGCGTGGTGCGGGTGGACAACCACACCTTCACCGTCGCCGACGTGCCGGGCCTGATCCCGGGCGCGGCCAGCGGCAAGGGCCTGGGCCTGGAGTTCCTCCGCCACGTCGAGCGCTGCGCCGTGCTGGTGCACGTGATCGACACCGCGACGCTGGAGCCCGGCCGCGACCCGCTCGCCGACATCGACGCCATCGAGTCGGAGCTGTCCCAGTACGGCGGCCTGGCCGACCGGCCCCGGCTGGTCGCGCTCAACAAGGTCGACGTGCCGGACGGCAAGGACCTCGCCGACATCGTCCGCCCCGACCTGGAGGCGCGCGGCCTGCGCGTGTTCGACGTCTCGGCCGCCACCCGGGAGGGCCTGCGGGAGCTGACGTACGCGATGGCGGAGCTGGTCGACCAGGGCCGCCGGGCCGCCCCACCGGCCGAGCCGACCCGGATCGTGATCCGCCCGAAGGCGGTCGACGACGCCGGCTTCACCATCGAGGCCGAGCCGGACGGCTCGTACACGGTGCGCGGCAGCCGGCCGGAGCGCTGGGTGAAGCAGACCAACTTCGACAACGACGAGGCAGTGGGTTACCTGGCCGACCGGCTGGCCCGCCTCGGCGTCGAGGAGAAGCTCGCGAAGGCCGGCGCGCAGGCCGGTGACCTGGTGCGCATCGGCGACCGGGAGTTCGACTGGCAGCCGACGCTCTACGCCGGTGTCGACTTCGTGCCCGGTAACCGGGGCACCGACGTACGGCTGGAGGAGAAGTCGAACCGTCCGTCGGCGTCCGACCGGCTGGCGGCCCGCAAGGCCCGCCGGGTCCGGCCGGAGGACGAGGTCGAGGCCGCGCCCGCGGCGGAAGCGGACGCCGAGTAGCCGTTTGCGGGTCGGTGGCGGGAAACCTGCGCGAAATCCGGCCGATCTAGCGTACGGGCATGTTGATCGAGTCCCGTCCCTCCACCGATCCGGAGATCGCCGCGCTCGTCGTCGCCCAGCAGCGTGAGCTGCGCGACGCGGACGGCGGGCTGGACGGGCAGGTCACAGTCGTGCACACCGACATCCACTACCTGGCCGCCGTGGTGGGCGGCCGGGCGGTCGGCTGCGGCGGCCTCCAGGCGCTCGACGCCGACACCGGCGAGCTGAAGCGGATGTACGTACGGCCGGCGTACCGGGGGCGGGGCATCGCCCGGCAGTTGCTCGTGGCGCTGGAGGAGCTGGCGTTCCAGCAGGGGCACCGCACTGTGTGCCTGGAGACGGGCACCTACCTGCCGGCCGCGATCGGGCTCTACCGGTCCAGCGGTTACGAGCCGATCCCGGTCTACGGCGAGTACGTGGACAACCCGTACAGCGTCTGCTTCGCGAAGCGGCTGCCGGTGGCGGCCTGACGCTCAGGCGCTCGTCTGCGCGTGCGGCGCGGTGACCGGCTTCGACTCGGGGCTGGCGTGCTGGCGCAGCACGATGCTGAGCAGGATCAGCACGCCCACGGCGAGGAACTCGCTCTGCCAGTTCTGCATCGACTGGAACCAGAAGTCGCTGGTGCCGAGGAACTGCCACGCGCTGATCGGGGCGGCGCCGCTCTCCAGCGCCTGCTCATGGTTGTAGGCGGCCACGCCGCCGAACAGGTGCCCCAGGAACGCGCCCCCGAAGATCATCAGCAGTGCGATGGCGAGGCTGTTCCGGTAGACTACGAGCGGCAGCCCGCCGACACGTACCGGCCACGGTGAATCGGGGCGGGCGTGGTCGCGGTCGTCCTCCGGGCGGTCCGTCTGGTCCTCCGGCTTCGACTCGGCCGAGCCCTTCTGCACCAGGTACGCGGTGAGCAGCACGTAGCCGCCCATCTGGAGGAACTCCGACTCCCAGTTCTCGAACACCGCCTCGGCGAAGTGCCCGGTGCCGAGATAGGCCCACCAGCTCAGCGGCTCGGCGCCGTACCGGCTCAGCTCCTCGTTGTGCACCTGCCAGCCGAACACGCTCTGGAGCAGCAGGAAGACCAGGAACGCGCCGAGCATGGCGACCGAGAGCATGTTGTCGCGCAACCACCGTGGCATCGCCGGACCTCCTCGACCCGCTCGCGGTTGCCCTCCTGCCCGGCGTCGGGCCGGGGCAAACGCCGCACCGGCGTGTCGCGCCTGGTCAGGGGCGGTCGAAGGGGGCCTCCACCCGGGTGCCGGTGCCGAGGTTGTTGTTCAGCAGCAGGCCGGCGGCGAGCATGCCGAAACCGAGGACCAGGTGCAGCCAGTTGTCGGCATCGTTCACCGGTACGAAGTTGACCGACGTGTCCCGGTCGATGGCGAAGCCGTACAGCCACAGCACCAGGTAGAGCGCGCCGCCACCGGCCAGGAACACCCGTGCCCCGGCCAGCCGCCGGGCCATCACCAGACCGACCAGGCCGAACAGCAGGTGCACCAGGTTGTGCAGCACCGAGACCTGGAACACCCCGAGCAGCTTCGCCTCGGAGTGGTGCCCGGCGAACGTCATCTCGCCGTAGTGCGTGGTGATGCCGGGCACGAAGCCGAGCACGCCGATCAGCGCGAAGAGAGCCGCCGCCGCGAGGGCGACCTTCTGCACCGCAGGCCGGGCGGACGCGTGTTCGTGCAGGTCACGTGCCATCCCTGTCACCCCCGTGGAACTCGCCGCCGCCCGGGCGGGCGGGCACCCCATTGTCTGACCGGGGTGGGGCGCTCCCGCAGAGAATTCACGAATCAGGCATGGAGCCGCCGACCTGGGGTAGGGCACTTGTCACGCGGAAACAAATCCGCGTACCCCCCGAAGACACCCGCTGGGAAGTACGAGCGGAAGGGACACCATGACTCAGGATCTTTCCCCCAGTTCGGCCACGTACCAGTCGACGAACGGTGGTGGCGGTGTGCGTGACCAGGCCCGCCAGGTCGGCTCCGACGCCGCGAACGCGGGCGGCGCCGTCGCACAGACCGCCAAGGAGCAGGGCCGGGAGGTGGTGGGCGAGGCCAAGCGGCAGGCCCGCGACCTCTACGGCGAGACCCGCAGCCAGGTCACCGCGCAGGCCGGTCAGCAGCAGCAGCGCGCCGCCAGCGGACTGCGGTCGCTCGCCGACGAGATGCGCACCATGGCGCAGCAGGGTGGCGGCTCCGGACCGGTCACCGAGCTGGCCCACCAGGCGGCCGAGCGCGTGCACGGCGTGGCCGGCTGGCTGGAGCAGCGCGAGCCGGGCGACCTGCTCAACGAGGTGAAGACCTACGCCCGCCGCAACCCCGGCACGTTCCTCGTCGGGGCGGCGCTGCTCGGCGTGGTCGCCGGGCGGCTCACCCGCAACATCGCCGCGATCGGCGACGACAGCACGGCGCGGCCGGCGTACGACCCGGACCGCACCGCCGTCATCCCGACCGCCCGTGAGGTGCCGGACCAGGTCCCGCCGGGCGGCTACCTCGACCCGACGCCGGGCAGCTACGCCGAGCCGGACCCGGGCTACTCCGCGCCGGGCGCGACCTACCCGGCCGGCGGCGCCCCGAACACCTGGGCCGACCCGGCGGGTGGCACCGGTCAGCCGCTGCCGCCGCCGGAGCGCACCGACCCGCTGCCGGGTGTCCCGTCGACCGGCGCTCCCCGCCCGTGACCGGCCGCACCGGCAGAAGGGAGGCGACGGCATGACCGTACCCACGCAGGACCCCGGCTATCAGGCGGCTGGTGCCCCGCCCCACGCCGACGAGGTGCGCGGCAGCTCGCTCGGCGACCTGATGCGCCAGGTCACCACCGACCTGTCCACGCTGATGCGCCAGGAGGTCGAGCTGGCCAAGGCGGAGATCCGCCAGGAGGGCAAGAAGGCGGGCAAGGCCGCCGGACTGTTCGGCGGCGCCGGCTTCGGCGGCTACATGGTGGCGCTCTTCGTCTCGATCGCGATCTGGCAGTTCCTCGACAACGTCATGGACTCCGGGCTGGCCGCGCTGATCGTGGCCGTCATCTGGGCCGCTGTCGCGGCGGTCCTGTACTCGATGGGCAAGAAGAACGCCGAGCGGATCCGCGGCCTGAAGCAGACCAACGACAGCGTGCAGCGCATCCCCGACGCGCTCAAGCCGCACCCGGAGGGAGTCATCCGATGAGCACCGATCCCGAGCAGATCCGCCGCGAGATCGAAGCCACCCGCAACAACCTCAGCTCGGACGTGGACGCCCTGGCGTACAAGGTCAGCCCGAGCCGCATCGTCGACGACCGCAAGCAGCGTGTGCGCAGCGCGCTGACAAACGTGAAGGACAAGGTGATGGGAACCGCTTCGGACCTCGGCCACAGCACCGGCCACGCCGCCCACTCGGTGGGCGACCACGCCTCCTCGATGGCCTCCTCCGTGGGCGACAAGGCGCAGTCCGCCGCCGCCACGGTGAGCGACGCCGCCCACCGGGCGCCGCAGGTGGTGCGGCGCAAGTCCGAGGGCAACCCGATCGCCGCCGGCGTGATCGCCTTCGGCGTCGGCATGCTGGTCTCCTCGCTGATCCCGGCCACCCGCCGTGAGCAGCAGGTCGCCGCGCAGGTCAAGGAGAAGGCCGCCGAGCACGGCGGGGTGGTGAAGGAGAAGCTGGGCGAGGTCGCCGGTGAGCTGAAGGAGGAGCTGCGCGAGCCGGCGCAGCACGCCGCCGAGTCGGTGAAGGCCACCGCGCAGGACGCCGCGCACACCGTCAAGGACGACGGCCGCGCCGCCGCCCACGACGTCCGGCACAGCGCCGAGCAGGTGCGGTCCTGAAGGTCCGCGCTCTCGGTTGGGAAGGGCCCCTTCTTATCGCCAGGCGATAAGAAGGGGCCCTTCCTTACACCTCGGCGCGCAACGGTGGGGGCAGCGCCCCGGTCTCCACCCAGAGCACCAGATCGTCGGGGCGGCGCCGCGTCATCCGCCGGCGCAGGACACCTGTGGGGTGGGCCGCCGTCCGCATCCGGGCGCCCGCGTAGGGCACGCCGCCGCGCAGCCGCCGGCCCACCGCCAGCCACGCGCACAGGCCGCGTTCCAGCACCCAGGCGGGAGCCGCCAGGCTGGTGTGCGCCGGGAAGACCCGGGCGCCGCCGGCCCGTCGCCGGCCCAGCTCCGCCACGGCGACGGTCGCCAGCCCGGCGCGCAGCAGCAGCCCGGGCCGGCGGGTGGCGAGCGCGACAGCCGTCGCCGGCAGCACCGCCAGCGCGGCGAGCAGCCACACCGGCCGGGCCGTCTCGTCGTACGCCTGGCGGACGCGCTGCCCGAGGAAGTGCGCGGCGGCGGGCGGTAGCCGCCGCACGTACAGCCACGCCGGGGTGGCGGTGCTGCCGCCGTACGCGCGCACGGTGCGGACCAGCTCCAGGTTCTCGAAGAGCACGTCGGGGTCGTAGCCGCCCATCGCCAGGAACGTGCTCCGCCGCACCCCGAGCGTGCCCGGCCAGTCCCCGCCGAACACGCGGGCCAGCAGCGTCCGGCCGGTGTCCCACCAGGCGTGCCAGGGCAGCGGGTCGAAGTGGTTCTGCGGCCGGACCAGGTCCACCCCGTCCAGCAGCTGGTGCACCGCGCACAGGGCCGCCCGGTCGTACCGGACGTCGTCGTCGGCGATCACCACGTGCTCGTGCCGGGCCAGCGCGACGCCGGTGAGCACGCCGAGCACCTTGCCGTTGCGCCCGCGCAGCGCCGGGTCCGGCGGCACGTGCCGGACCAGCCCGCGCCAGGCTTCGGCGTGCCGGGCGAACAGCTCCGGCGCCGATCCGTCGACCACCACCACGTCGACCCACCGGCTCAGCTCGCGCAGGTACCCGGTCAGCTCGTCCAGGCCGCCGTCGTCGTGGGCGCGCAGCGGTAGGACGTACGCCATCGGCAGCCGGACCGGCGCGGACGCGGCGCCCTCGTCGCGTGGCGGCGCGGCGGTCGGTCGGGTCATGTCGTCTCCCCTCGTGCCGGGTGACGCGACTTGCCCGGAATGCGGCTGCTGAAACCGTTTCGGGCGGGCTGTGTCGGGTCGCGCAGCCGGATATCGCGGCCGGCGAGATCGACCCCGGCTCGGCCCGGTTCAGCGCGGCGGGCGTACCCCACCGGCCGGGCGTGCGCCGGGGCGTACCCCGTCGAGCACCAGCCCGGCGGGCGGCAACGCCGGCATGGAGCCGAGGTCGAGCGCCAGGTCCTGCGGCGGTACGCGGTAGCTCATCGCGCCGGTCAGGTTCGTCACCGCCCGCTTCATCAGCTCGATCGTGATCCACTCACCGGCGCAGCGGTGGCCGGTGTAGTGGTCGCCGCCGCCCTGCGGGACCAGGCCGAACGGGTCGTCGCGCCAGCCGGCGAAACGCTCCGGGCGGAACCGTTCCGGCTCGGGCCACACGCCGGGGTGGTGGTTGGTGCCGTACAGGTCGAGCAGCACCCGCCGGCCCTGCGGGAACGCGTACCCCCGCCACTGGAACGAGCGGCGGACCCGGGCCGCGGCGACCGGGAAGAACGGGTAGTAGCGGCGTACCTCCTGCACGAACTGCTCGGTCGCGGCGTCGTCGCCGGGTAGCCGGTCCCGCCAGTGCGGGTGGTCGTGCAGCGCCAGCGCGGCGAAGACCACGTACCGGTCGACCGCGACGGTGGGGCGCAGCACGTTCAGCAGCTCCACGGCGGCGATCCGGCGGGGCAGCGGCAGGCCACGTTCGTCCCGGTGCCCGGCCACGACCGCCAGCGCGCTGCCCTCCGGTGCGGGCACCGCGCCCGCGCGTACCCGCTCGATCAGCTCGCCGGCCCAGCGTTGCGCGTGCCGGCGGCCGAGCCGTCCGCGCCAGTGCCGGGGGCCCAGCGCGGCCGGCGCCTCGATCATCGCGTGCATCTCGGCGGTGCGGCGCGGCACGTCGGCCTCGGCCAGCGGCACCCCGGCCCAGGCCCAGACCGTACGGGTCAGGATCTTTCCCACCTCGTCGTAGAGCACCACCGGGCCGCCTTCGGCCCAGACCGGGATCCGGGCCCGCCACTGCTCGTCGAAGATCTCCCCGAGGCGGCGGATCGCGGCCGGCGTCATGATCGACATGAACATCGCCTTGCGGACCAGGTGGGCCTGCCCGTCGAGGCCCTGCACGCCGCCGACGCCGGTGAGCGTGCGCTGCCCGCGCATCGGCATGGCGCCGCGCCGGACGAACCGCTCCTCGTCGTAGAACAGCTCGGCGGCCTCCCGGCCGCGCAGGCAGATCGTCGGCTCCAGCAGCAGCCGGGTCTGGAAGACGTCGGTGCCGAGGCGGTCGCAGCGGTCGCCGACGAAGCGGTAGCCCTCCCGGAGGAACGCCAGCGTGCTGTCCGGGCTCCGGTCGCTCGGCATGGTGCTCATCTCGGCTGCTCCTGACGCGGTTCGGCGGCGCTGCCTACCTACCCGGGTCGGCGCGGCCGAATCCTCCATTCCAGCAGCTCCGGCCCCGTGGGGGAGGGGCCGGCCACGCGAGCCGGTGCTGGCCCCTCCCCGGGCACGGAAAAGCTGGTTGGCTCGGGTTCGCGGACCGGCGGCGACCGGCCCGCCGCCCGCCGCCGCGACGTCCGGCGGGCGTCACCGACCACGGGGGAGGGCACCGATGCGTGACGACAGGGCGGCACGACGGCACCGCGCGGCACCGGCCCGGCTGCGCGGCGACGGCCGCGACGGGCCGCTGATCGGCACGCCCCGGCGCGCCGCCGGCCGCCCGCCGCGTTACTTCACCGTGCACCTGGGCTTCGCCGCCACCGATCCCGCCGTCGCGCGGGAGCACGCCGTGGCGTACGCCGAAGCACTCGGCCTGCTCCGCCCGGAGCTGGCGCTCGGCGCGGCGGCGCTGTCCCCGGCGGACGCCTGGCACCGCGCCGAGCGGCTGTTCTGCGACGCCGCCGGGCCCGACGGCGAGCGCTGCGCCGACGTGGCCGGTCACCCCGGCTTCCACCACGCGCCCGGCCCGGGCGGGCTCGGCTGGGGCGACGGTGACTGAGGTGCGCTCAGTCCAGGTCGAACTCGCCGTCCTGGGCGCCCGCGACGAACGCGTCCCACTCGGCCTGCGTGAAGACCAGCACCGGCCCGTCCGGCTCGGCGGAGTTGCGCATACCGATCAGGTCGTCGACGAATGCCACTTCGACCGCTCCCTCGGAGGTGTCGCCCTCAGCCCGCTGCCAAACCGCCCGGGAGAGGTCGAAATCGCCCTTGGGGTGCTGACCCATCGCTGTTCCTCCATCGCCATGCGTAACGAGACGGCCCGAGCGGACCTCATCGGGCAGGATAAGCGGATGCCGAGCCTCACCCGTGCAGAGGCGACCGCGCGCCGCGCGTCGATCACCGTCGAGTCCTACGATGTGGACCTCGATCTGACCGGCGACGCCGAGCGGTTCCGCTCCGCCGTCACCATCCGGTTCCGGGCCACCCCCGGAGCCGAGACCTTCGTCGACGTCAAGCCGCGCCGACTCCTCGCCGCCCGCCTCAACGGCCGCGCCCTCGACCCGGCCCTGCTGGCCGGCGACCGGCTGCCGCTGACCGGCCTGGCCGCGACGAACACGCTCACAGTCGAGGCCGAGATGGCCTACTCCAACACGGGCGAAGGGCTGCACCGTTTCGTCGACCCGGCCGACGGCGAGACCTACCTCTACGCGATGTCCTTCCTGGACGACGGGCCGCGCATCTTCGCCGCGTTCGACCAGCCCGACCTGAAGGCGCCGGTGACGCTGACGGTCACCGCGCCGCCGGAGTGGACTGTCGCCGCCAACGGGCCGCTCGCCGACCGCCCCGCGCCCGGGCGCTGGGAGTTCGCCACCACCGAGCCGCTGGCCACCTACTTCGTCTCGCTGATCGCCGGGCCCTGGCACGTGCTGCGCGCCGAGCACGACGGCATTCCGCTCGGCCTCTACTGCCGGCGTTCGCTCGCGGCCCACCTGGACGCCGACGCCGAGGAGGTCTTCACCGTCACCCGGCAGTGCTTCGACCGCTTCCACGAGCTGTTCGCCGAGCGCTACCCGTTCGGCAAGTACGACCAGGCGTTCGTGCCCGAGTTCAACGCCGGCGCGATGGAGAACCCGGGCCTGGTCACGATCCGGGACGACTACGTCTTCCGCTCCGCCGTCACGGACACCCAGCGGGAGCTGCGCGCCACCACCATCGCCCACGAGATGGCGCACATGTGGTTCGGCGACCTGGTCACCATGAGCTGGTGGGACGACCTCTGGCTCAACGAGTCCTTCGCCGAATACCTGGGCACCCGGGTCACCGCCGAGGCGACCCGGTTCGACCGGGCGTGGACCACGTTCGCGAGCCGCCGCAAGGCGTGGGGCTACACCGCCGACCAGCGTCCCTCCACCCACCCGGTGGCACCGGAGGAGGTGGCCGACGCCGCGCAGGCGCTGCTCAACTTCGACGGCATCTCGTACGCCAAGGGCGCCAGCGTGCTGCGCCAGCTCGTCGCCTGGCTCGGTGACGAGGCGTTCCTGGCCGGGCTGAACGCCCACTTCGCGGCGCACCGGTTCGGCAACGCCACGCTCGCCGACCTGCTGGCCGCCCTGGGTACGGCGAGCGGCCGTGACCTGGACGGCTGGGCGGAACGCTGGCTGCGCCGCGCGCAGGTGAACACGCTGCGGGTCGACACCGCTGTGGACGCCGACGGGCGGTGGACCGAGGTGGCGATCGTGCAGACCGCCCCGGCGAGCCACCCGGTGCAGCGGCCGCACCGCATCGGGGTGGCCCACCACACCGCCGACGGCCCGGCGTACCGGTTCGAGGTCGACCTCGACCCCGACGCCGACGGCGGTCGCACGCCGCTGCCGGAGCTGGTCGGGCGGCCCGCCACCGGGCTCGTGCTGCCGAACGCCGGTGACCTGACGTTCGCCAAGATCCGCCTCGACCCGGCCTCGGCGGACGCGGTGCCGCTGCTGCTGCCGGGGCTCGACGACCCGCTGGCCCGGGCGCTGCTCTGGGCCGAGACGCTGGACGCGGTCACCGACGGGGAACGGCCGGCCGGCGCGCTCGCCGGGCTGATCGCGGCGGCGCTGCCCGCCGAGACCGAGGTGACGATCGTCGAGGACGTGCTGCTGCTCAGCCGCCGGCTGATCGACCGCTACCTCGGCCCGCTCGCCCGGGACGCGGCGCTGCTGCGGGTGGCGACCGCCTGCGGGGCGCTGCTCGACTCGGCGCCCGCTGGCGGCTCCCTGCAACTGGCGGCGGTGCGGGGTCTGATCGGCGCCACCACCGACACGGCCATGCTGACCGGCTGGCTCGCCGGCAAGGACGTGCCGCCGGGGCTCGCGGTCGACGCCGACCTGCGCTGGGCGGTGCTGCGCCGGCTCGTGGTGCTCGGCGCCGCCGGTGCGCCGGAGATCGACGCCGAGGCGGACGGCGACCGCAGCGCCACCGGCGCCGAGCAGGCCGCCGCGTGCCGGGCCGCGCTGCCCGACGCCGACGCGAAACGTGCCGCCTGGGAGATCGTCACCCGCAGCACCGAGCTGTCCAACCGGCTCGTCGAGGCGACCGCCGAGGGCTTCTGGCAGCCCGAGCAGGCCGAGCTGACCGCCGGGTACGTGGAGCGCTACTTCACCGACATGCCGGGGGCGGCGCGTCTGCGTACCGCGTGGGTGGCCGACGCGGTCACGGTGGCCGCGTACCCCCGCTACGCCGTGTCGCAACCCACCCGGGAGATGGCCGCGGCGCTGCTGGCCCGCGACGACCTCACGCCCGGCCTGCGGCGATGGGTGACCGACCTGGACGACGACATGCGCCGGGCGCTCGTGGCCCGGACGGCTGTGGCCGCCGCGTCGGCCTGACCGGGGCACGCCGGGCGGGCTGATCCGCCCGGCGTGGCCGACCCCGCCCGGGCCCGTCCGGCGCGCGGCCTACGATCGCTGGGTGGAGGAAGACATCCGGCGGGTCGGCATCATGGGCGGCACGTTCGACCCGATCCACCACGGGCACCTGGTGGCGGCGAGCGAGGTGGCCGACCGGTTCGGCCTGGACGAGGTCGTCTTCGTGCCGACCGGGCAACCGTGGCAGAAGGCGGAGGAAGCGGTCACCCCGGCCGAGGACCGCTACCTCATGACGGTGATCGCCACCGCCTCCAACCCGCGTTTCCAGGTGAGCCGGGTCGACATCGACCGGGGCGGTCCCACCTACACCGTCGACACGCTGCGCGACCTGCACGCCGAGTACGGCCCGAAGGCGCAGCTGTTCTTCATCACCGGCGCGGACGCCCTGGAGCGCATCCTCTCCTGGAAGGACCTGGACGAGGCGCTCGAACTGGCCCACTTCATCGGCGTGACCCGGCCCGGCTTCGAACTCACCGACAAGCACCTCCCGGCCGACTCGGTGAGCCTGGTGCAGGTGCCCGCGATGGCCATCTCCTCGACCGACTGCCGCGCGCGGGTCGCCCGGGGGGAGCCGGTGTGGTACCTGGTGCCCGACGGTGTGGTGCAGTACATCGCGAAACGGCGTCTCTACCAGCGATGATTCGCCCCCTTACATCCCGGTTCATGCCTGAAATCGACCAGAACTGACGAGTCGCCGCACCGCCGGGTGTGAGAGGCTTGGAGGGTCGCACGGTTGATCGAAGGAGAACGGTGACAGTTTCCGAACGCGCGCACGAGCTGGCGATGGCCGCCGCCCAGGCCGCGGCCGACAAGAAGGCACAGGACATCGTCATCATCGACGTGGGCGACCAGCTCGCGATCACCGACGCGTTCCTGCTGGCCGCCGCTCCGAACGAGCGTCAGGTGCTCGCCATCGTCGACGCCATCGAGGAGCGCCTGCTGGAGCTGCCGGAGAAGGCCAAGCCGGTGCGCCGCGAGGGCGAGCGGGGTGGCCGCTGGGTGCTGCTCGACTACGTCGACATCGTGGTCCACGTCCAGCACACCGAGGAGCGCGAGTTCTACGCGCTCGACCGGCTCTGGAAGGACTGCCCGCAGATCCCGTTCACCGATCGCGACCTGGCCGACTCGGCCGCCGGCACCGCTACCGCGGAATGACCCGCCTGATCATCTGGCGGCACGGCAACACCGACTGGAACGCCGCGAGCCGGGTCCAGGGTCAGACCGACGTGCCGCTCAACGACCTCGGCCGGGAGCAGGCCCGCGCCGCGGCGCCGGTGCTGGCCGCGCTGCGCCCGGACGCGATCGTCGCCAGCGACCTGCGCCGGGCCGCCGACACCGCCGCCGCGCTCGCGGCGCTGACCGGGCTGCCGGTCCGCTCCGACGCCCGGCTGCGCGAACGGCACTTCGGCCAGTGGCAGGGCCTCACCCTGACCGAGGTGGCCGAGCGGTTCCCCGACGAGTACGCCCGCTGGCGGGCCGGCGACCCCGACCCCGGCGCCGGCATCGAGCCCCTGGGCGACCTGGGCGCCCGACTCGGCGCCGGGTTCCAGGACGCGGCCGACCTCGCCACCGGCGGCACCGTCGTGGTGACCACCCACGGCGGCGGCGCCCGGCAGGGCGTCGGGCACCTGCTCGGCTGGGACCACACGGTGCTGCGCAGCCTCGGCTCGCTGGCGAACTGCCACTGGACCGAGCTGCGCCACAACGACGGCGTGGAGCGGCGCACCCGCCCGGGCTGGCACCTGCGCGCACACAACGTCGGCCTGATCACCCAGCCGGCGCTCACCGACGCGGTCTGACACCTCCGGCCCCGGCACGTCACAGCACCATCGGCTAGCGTGCCGGTCATGCCCGTCGCGGTCGTCACCGACTCCACCGCCTACCTGCCCCCCGACCTGGTCCGCGCACGCGGGCTCACAGTCGTCCCGCTCACAGTCGTCCTCAACGGCGCGGAAGGGCTGGAGGGCGTCGAGACCTCCCCGGCCGACGCCACCCGCGCGCTGAGCGGCCGGCGGGTCTCGGTGAGCACGTCCCGGCCCGCGCCCGAACAGTTCGCGCAGGTCTACCGCGCGCTGCTCGCCGAGGGCGCCGACGGCGTGGTGTCGGTGCACCTGTCCGCCGAACTGTCCGGCACCGTCGAAGCCGCCCGGCTGGCCGCCGCCGAGGTCGGCGACGACCGCGTCACAGTCGTGGACAGCCGATCCACAGGCATGGGCCTCGGCTTCCCGGCGCTCGCCGCCGCCGCGGCCGCCGCGCGGGGCGCCGACCTGACCGGGGTACGCGACGCGGCGCTGGACGCGGTCGCCCGGACCACCATCTACTTCTACGTCGACACGCTGGAGTTCCTGCGCCGGGGCGGCCGGATCAACGCGGCCGAGGCACTGCTCGGCACCGCCCTCTCGGTCAAGCCGATCATGCACATGCCGGACGGCGCGATCGTGGTCAAGGACAAGGTCCGTACCGCCAGCCGGGGCGTGGCACGCCTGGTCGACCTCGCAGTCGAGGCGGCAGGCGACGCCCCTGTGGACATCGCGGTGCACCACCTCGCCGCGCCGCAGCGGGCCGAGCAGTTGCTGGCGGCGCTGACCGAGCGGCTGGGCGACCGCCTGCACGACACGTACGTCACCGAGGCCGGAGCCGTCGTCGCCGCCCACGCCGGACCTGGGCTGGCCTGCGTGGTGGTTCACCGCCGCACGCCCTAGGGTGGCCGGATGAGCCTGCTGTCGTACGTCGTCACCGGCGGCGGGCGCGGCGTCGGGCGGGCCGTCGTCGAACGGCTGGCCGCCGACGGTGGCACAGTGGTCGTGGTCGAGCGGGACACCGGCGCGCTGGACTGGCTGGCCCGGCATCCGCTCGCCGACCGGCTGCACGCCGTCACCGGGGACGCCGGCGACGAGACGGTCACCGGCCGGGCCGCCGACCGCGCCGAGGCGTACGCGCCGCTGGCCGGCTGGGTCAACAACGCCGCCGTCTTCCGCAACGCCGACCTGCACCGTGCGCCCGCGGGCGAGGTCGTCGACCTGATCGCGCTCAACCTGCGCCCCGCCGTGGCCGGGGCCGCCACCGCCGTACGCCGGTTCCTTGCGGCTGGGACCGGCGGCGCGATCGTCAACGTCTCCTCCCACCAGGCCCGCCGGGCGGTGCCGGGCGCCCTGCCGTACGCCACCGCGAAGGCCGCGCTGGAGGGGCTGACCCGGGCGCTCGCCGTCGACTACGCTCCCCGCGGAATCCGCGCCAACGCGGTCGCGCTCGGCTCCATCCACACCGAACGGCACGCCGCCTACCTCGCCGGACTCGACCCGGAGGAGGCGGCGCACGTCGACGCGGAGGTGGCCCGGCTGCACCCGGCCGGCCGGATCGGGCGTACCGACGAGGTGGCCGAGGTGGTCGCGTTCCTGCTCTCCGACCGCGCCTCGTTCGTCAACGGCGCGACGGTGCCGGTCGACGGAGGACGGGCGGTGCTCGGGCTGGACCCGGAGGCACGTTGACATGACCACGCCCGCCGCCGGCGATCCGTCACCCGGGCACACCTAGCAGAGCCGGGGCTTGATCGGGTGCCTGTCCACAGTGCCCGTGCTGTCCACAGGCGAGGACTCACCGGCCGATGCGGGGCGAGCCGTCGCCGTAGCGTCCCGAGCCGTGCCAGACGACGAGGAGACGACGGTACGGCGGCGGCTCGCCCGGCTGTTCGGGTTCACGGATGCCGCTGCTGTTCCGCCGATCCCCGCTGACCGCTTGGGCGAGTCGGGCAGGGCGGAGCGGTCCTCGCGGCGGCCGGGGCCGTCCCTGTCCGGGCCCGGCACCGTGTCCGGGTCCGGCAGCGTGTCCGGTCTCGGCCGCGTCTCCGGGCCCGGTCGCGTGTCCGGTCTCGGGGAAGCCGGGCCGGTCTTCGGGGCCGGTGCCGGTGCCGGGCCCGCCCTCGGCGTCCCCTGGCCCGATCTCCGAGCTCGGCCCGGGCCTGCTACGGACGAGATCGAGCCGGTTCCCGGCCTGCGCCCCGGCTTTCCAGAGCACGACAGCGGGCGGGAGCATTCGTTCGGGTCGGAGCCAGCCTCCGCCGATCCGGACGCCGACGGCATAGGCGACGCTCCGGCGACCGAGCGTGGGCTCGCGTCGCGGCTGCCCGGCCCCGGGGCGTTCGATCCCGGCCGCCGGGGCGTACGCGCGCTCGCGGCGGTGGCCGCAGTGGTGGTCGTGGTGGCTGCCGTCTGGGCGTGGCGCGCGCGTCCCAGCGCCGAGCCCGTCCAGCCGGTCGCGGCGTCCTCCGAGGCGCCGGTGAGTGCCACGACCGGCGCGGTGCCCGGAGCGCCGATGTCGGCGGGCTCACCCGGTCAGGTGGTCGTCGCGCTCGCCGGCAAGGTCCGGCGTCCCGGCCTCGTCCGCCTCCCGGCCGGCGCGCGGGTGGCCGACGCGATCGAGGCGGCGGGCGGCGCGCTGCCCGGCGTCGACGTGGCGCTGCTCAATCCCGCCCGCAAGGTCACGGACGGGGAGCTGATCCTGGTCGGCGTCACCGCCCCACCCGGGCAGGCCGCACCCGGCCCGGCGGCGGGCGGCGGTGCGCCGGGCGGCTCGGCGGCACCCGCCGGCCCGGTCAACCTCAACACCGCGACGCTGGCCCAGCTCGACGCGCTACCGGGCGTCGGCCCGGTGCTCGCCCAGCGGATCCTCGACCACCGGGACCGCAACGGCGGGTTCCGGTCCGTGTCCGACCTGCGGCAGGTCGACGGCATCGGCGACGCCCGGTACGAGCAGCTCAAGGAACTGGTGACGGTGTGACCGCCCGTCGCGGACCGCGCCGGGCACCGGATCGCCCCGGCCTCGCCGGTGAGAGCGTCCCGAATCGAGTGGGTGCTGCGGCGATCGGCGCGGAGCGGGTGTTGCCCGGCGCTGCGGCGGGTGGTGAGCGTGGCCCGGGCGCTTCCGCAGCCTCCGGCACCACCGACGGTAAGGCGCCGGACCGCGACGTGCCCGACCTGCGGCTGGCCGGACTGGCGGTGGCTGCGTGGCTCGCCGCGTTGGCCGGGCTGCACCTGAGTGTCCGGTCGACCGTGTGGGTGGCCGCTGTCGCCACCGCGCTGGCTCTGCTCACGGGCCTGCACCTGGGCGGCGTGCTGGGGCGGCCGAGCGCGACTGCCCGCCGCTACGGCTGGATCGCGGTCGCCGTACTGCTCGGTGTGCTCTGCGGCGCGGCAGCCACCGGCGCGCGGGTCGCGGTCCGCGACGCCGCCCCGATCCGCGCGCTCGTCACCGACCGTGCCCCGGTCACCGCCGAGCTGGTGCTGCGCGACGATCCCCGCCCGGTACGCGGCGCGCCCGGCCGCCCGCCGATGCTGCTGGTCCGCGTGGATCTGATCCGGCTCACCGGACCCGACGGCGTCCGGGTCACCGGCCCCGTACGCGCGCTGGTGCTCGCCACCGACCCGGCCTGGCGTCCACTGCTCCCCGGGCAGCGGGTCACCAGCCGGGGGAGGCTGGCCGCCCCGCGCGGCGGCGACCTGACCGCCGCCGTGCTCTCCACCGCCGACCCGCCCACGCTGCGCGGCGACGCATCGTGGCCGCAACGAGCGGCAGGGGTGCTGCGGGCCGGGCTGCAACGGGCCTGCGAGCCGCTGCCCGACGCGCCGGGCGGGCTGCTGCCGGGTCTGGTGGTAGGGGACACCAGCCGGCTGCTGCCGGAGGTGGAGGAGGACTTCCGGGCCACCGGGATGACGCATCTCAACGCGGTGTCCGGCTCCAACGTGGCGATCGTCGTCGGAGCGGTGCTGCTGCTGGCCCGCTGGGCGCGCGCCGGCCCGCGTACCGCCGCCGTGCTCTGCGTCCTCGCGCTCGTCGGGTTCGTCATCCTGGTGCGGCCCTCACCGAGCGTGGTACGTGCCGCCGCGATGGGCGCGATCGGGCTCGCCGCGCTCGCCGCCGGGCGGTCCCGGTCGACGCTGCCTGCGCTCGCCACCGCTGTCACCGGGCTGGTCCTGTACGACCCCGACCTCGCGGGCGACCCGGGTTTCGCGTTGTCGGTCTGCGCCACCGGGGGACTGCTGCTGTTCGCGCCGGGATGGCGGGACGCGTTGCGGCGCCGGGGCGTACCGGCCGGGCTCGCCGAGGCGCTCGCGGTGCCTGCCGCCGCGCAACTGGCCTGCGGCCCGGTGATCGCTGGACTGTCCGCGACGGTGAGCCTGGTGGCGGTACCGGCGAACCTGCTCGCGGTGCCGGCCGTCGCGCCGGCCACCGTACTCGGCGTGCTGGCGGCGGTGCTGTCGCCGCTGTGGCCGGGCGGCGCGGAGTTCCTCGCCTGGCTGGCGAGCTGGCCGGCGCGCTGGCTGGTGGCGGTGGCCGCGTACGGCGCGGACCTGCCGGCCGGGAACCTACCGTGGGCGGGTGGGGTGGCAGGGGCCCTGCTGCTGGCGGCGGTGAGCGTGGCGCTGCTGCTCGCCTTCCGGCGACGCCGGGCGCGGCGGCTGATCGCTGTCGTCGTGGTGGCGGTGGTGCTTGGCGCGGTACCGGTGCGGCTGCTCGCCTCCGGCTGGCCGCCGCGCGGCTGGGTGGTGGTGGCGTGCGCGGTGGGGCAGGGGGACGCGGTGGTGCTGCCGGTCGCCGCCGGCCGGGCCGTGGTGGTGGACGCCGGCCCGGAGCCGTCCGGCGTGGACGCCTGCCTGCGCCGCCTGCGCGTACGCGAGGTGCCGTTGCTGGTGGTCAGCCACTTCCACGTCGACCACGTCGGCGGCGTGGCCGGGGTGTTCCGGGGCCGGCGGGTGGGCGCGGTGGTGGGTCCGTCCTGGTCCGAGCCACCCTACGGCGCTGCCCAGGTACGCGAGGCGGCCCGCCGGGCCGGTGCGTCGCTCGCTGCGGTGCAGGCGGGCTGGCGGTGGCGGGCGGGCGCGGTGGACCTGGTCGCGGTCGGGCCGCCGTACCCGCTGCGGGGCAGCCGGTCGGATCCGAACAACAACTCGCTGGTTCTGGCCGCCACCGTGGGCGGGGTACGGATCCTGCTCACCGGTGACGCCGAGACGGAGGAGCAGCGGGCGATGCTGGAGACCACACCGGCCGCCGCGATCCGGGCCGACGTGCTGAAGGTCGCCCACCACGGGTCGGCGTACCAGGCGCCGGAGTTCCTGGCCGCGGTACGCCCGGCGGTGGCTCTCGTGTGCGTGGGCGTCGACAACGACTACGGGCACCCTAACGCCGGGCTGCTGGACCGGCTGACCCGGGGCGGTGCGCGGGTGCTGCGTACCGACACCGACGGGGACGTCGCGGCGGTCCAGGCGGGTGGCGGTCTCGCGGTGGTGAGGCGCGGCGCCGAGTCGGGAGCGCCACGCTGAACCGGGGGGATCTTGTTGCGGTAGATGGGGAATCAAGTCAAATGTCTGGATTTGCGCTGTGTGCGGGCTGCGCCGTCACAGTCCCCGATGAGCAGGCCCGGCCGGGTTGGAGGGCGTGCGAGTATGGGCGACGTGACCCCCGCCGACCTGCCTCCTATTGTGCTCGTCCTCGGCGACGAGGAGCTGCTCGCCACGCGAGCGGTCACCGAAGCCGTCGCCCGGGCCCGCGAGGTCGACCCCGACGTGGACGTGCGGGAATACCAGGCCGGGACGCTCACCGTCGGCGAGATCGCCGAGATGCTCAGCCCGTCGCTGTTCGGCGGTCGCCGGGTGCTCGTGCTCCGCTCCGGCCAGGACGCCCGCAAGGACCTGTCCACCGCGCTGCTGGCGTACGCGAAGAATCCCGACCCGGACGTCCAGCTCGTGGTGCTGCACCTGGGCGGGGCCAAGGGCAAGGCGTTCGCCGACGGTCTGCGGGCGGCGGGCGCCACTGTGGTGCCGGCGGTGAAGCTCAAGGGTGACCGCGAGCGGGCCGCCTTCGTGCGGGACGAGATCCGCCGCATCGGCGGCAAGTGCACGCCCGACGCGGCCGACGCCCTGGTCGCGGCCGTCGGGAACGACATGCGTGAGCTGGCCGCCGCCTGCTCGCAGCTGGTCGCCGACACCGACGGGCGGATCGGCGCTGACACTGTCGCCCGCTACTACCGGGGACGGGCCGAGGTGACAGGCTTCACCGTCGCCGACGCGACGATGGTCGGTGACGTGCCGGGCGCGCTGGAGGCGCTGCGGTGGGCGCTGCACGTCGGCGTGGACCCGGTGCCGATCGCCGATGCGCTGGCCGACGGCGTACGGACCGTCGCCCGGGTCGCCGCCGCCGGCCGGGGCAGCGCGTTCCAGCTGGCCAAGACGCTCGGCATGCCGGCCTGGAAGATCGAGAAGGCCCAGGTACGCGCCCGGGGCTGGACGCCGGAGGGCCTGGTCGAGGCGATGCGGGTGGCAGCCGAGTGCAACGCGGCGGTCAAGGGTGGCGCCGACGACCGGGCGTACGCGCTGGAGCGGGCCGTGTTCTCGGTGGCCGCGGCCCGGCAGGGCGGCGCCCGGTGACCCGAGCGTGGTCGACGGTGGCCACGGACGAGGAGCGGTACCGTCCGCTCTACGCCCGGGTGCTGGGACTGCGCTTCGTCAACCCGGGTGGGGTGCTCTGCTTCCTCTTCTTCGAGGGCGCGGTGGCGCTGGCCGTGCTGCTCGCGCTCGCCGAACTGGTGAGCTGGTGGGCGGTGCTGGTGCTGCCGATCGCGGTGGCGGCGATGGTCAAGCTCAACGACGTGGTGGCCGAGATGGTCGTCCGCACCGCCGCGCAGGTGCCCGAGCAGGAACGAGACCGCTTCCGCCGCCAGATGGAGCCGGTGATCGGGCGAGCCCGGGTGCCCACGAGCGCCCGCGCACTCCCGGGCGGCGCGGCGAGCGTCGGGTCGCTGCCGCGCGGCGCGGTGCCGCCGAGCGCCCGCGCGTGGCCGGGCGGCGCGACCACAGACTCCCGGGGCGTCCGCTACCACCACCCGCAACGCGCGACATTCGACCACCCGAACGAGCAGTAGCGGCCCCGCGCTGCGCGCTCCCGACGCCCCGCGTTGCGCCCTCCGGAGGACGCCCGGCGCTGCGCCTCCCGACACCGCGCCTCCCGACACCGCGCCTCCCGACACCGCGCCCCGCGCTCTCCCGGATGCCTCGCGTCGCGCCTTGCCCCGCAGGGTGCAGCTTTCGCACCTCGTCGCCCGACACCGCGCACCGCGCCCTCCGGACGCCCCGTGCTGTCCCGCCGGAGCGACCGACCGCCGAAGACACCGCCGGGGCCGGATCACCCCGAGATCTTGGTACGAAATGGCCCCCAGAGGGGCCGAAATCGCCCAAGATCTCCGCGCGCTGCGGGAGAGTGCGGACAGGCGGAAGCCCCGTGGCCTCGTGGCCCCGGGGCTTCCGGTGAAATCTGTAGCGCTGGTCAGGCAGAGAACGAGGCGACGCGCTTGGCGATCGCCGACTTCCGGTTGGCCGCCTGGTTCGAGTGGATGACACCCTTGCTGGCAGCCTTGTCCAGCTTGCGGGTGGCCTCACGCATGAGCACGGTGGCCTTCTCGGTGTCGCCCGCCTCGGCAGCCTCGTGGAACTTCCGGATGGCGGTCTTCAGCGACGACTTGACCGACTTGTTACGCAGCCGGCGCTTCTCGTTCTGCCGGTTGCGCTTGATCTGGGACTTGATGTTCGCCACGCGACAGCCTCGTCTTGATAGCTCGGGTTGGTCTGCTTACGCGCACGACGAGCATGCGTCATCGCCGCGCGAAAAGCCAGGCTACCAGGTCGGCCCCGGACGAGCCAAAACGCCTCCGCCCAGCCTGGTCGAGCGGCGCGCCACGTCGGGGAGGTGGTGGGGTCAGGGCCCGTGGGATGCCGCCACCTCGCCGAACTGGTGTGGATCAAGGGGTAGGGGTGGGGCGTGCCCAGGACCAGCCCCGGCGCTCGGCCAGCCAGCCGAGCGCCTGCTCCCCGCTCCAGCGCTGGTGGGCGCGCAGGTGCGGGGAGGCGGTGGACGGTCCGGCGGCGGCGCCGGTCAGGAAGTACCCGGCCAGCGCGGCGAGCGTCACGTCCAGCGCATCAGCGGGCGCACCTGCCGCCGCCGGGTGGCCGGCGAACGCGGCGTCCGCGTCCAGGCCGCCGGCGTACGCGGTGAGCAGCAGCCCGGCCAGGTCGAACCAGGCCGGCCCGTGGCAGAGCCAGGGCCAGTCGCACAGCCACGCCCGCCCGTCGGAGTCGATCAGGAGGTTGTCCACCCGCAGGTCGCCGTGGGCCAGTCCGGGGGCGGCGTCGGCGTACCCGGGCAGGCGCGACTCCAGCGCGACCAGCTCGGCCAGCGGGGCGCCGGCGGCCTGCTCGGGCAACGGCTCGCGCCGGGCGGCCACCTCGCCCCACCAGAGGATGTCGTCGCGGGCCAGGTCCGCGAGGCGGGGGAGCCGGAGCGCGGCCAGCTCCGCGGGCGGTTCGGCGAGCGCGGCGGCCACCTGGGCGTACGTGGCGAGGGCGGCGTCCAGCTCGGCCGGCGCCCAGGGCAGCCGGGGGGTGTGACCGTCGATCGCGTCGAGCGCGAGTGCGTACCAGCCGGACTCGGTGAGCGCCCAGCGCGGCCGGGGCACCGGCAGACCGGCCGGGAGCCGGGCCAGGATCGCCGCCTCGTGGGCGTACCAGTCGACCAGGTGCCGCTGCCCGTCGAGTGCCGCCGCCTTGACGAACACGCTCTCCCCGGCAGGGCCGGTCAGCACGGCGGCGAAGCCGCTGGTGAACCCGCCGCCTGCCACCCGGACCGCCGCCGGCGGGCCGCCGATCCGGGCGGCCAGCGCGTCCCGCAGTCCGGCCGGCAGGTCGGCCCAGCCGGGCCGTACGGCCGTCGACCCGTACGGAACGGGCGGTAGGGAGATCGCGCGCACCGCACCATGCTGCCGCACCGCCGCACCGCCGCACCGCCGCACGTCGCACCGGCACGTCGGTGGGCTCTGCCAGACTGCCCACCATGAGGACCGACGAGTTCTGGCAGTTGATCGACGAGGCCCGCGCCGGCGCCGGGGGAGAGCCCGACGCGGTCGCCGCCCGGGCGGTCGCACTGCTGGCCGAGTGCGACCCGGAGGAGATCGTCGGATACGCCCACCACCAGCGGCGGGTGCTCGCCGCCTCCTACAAGGTCGACCTGTGGGGCGCGGCCTACCTGATCAACGGGGGCGCCTCGGACGACGGCTTCGAGTACTTCCGGGGCTGGCTGATGACCCAGGGGCGGGCGGTGTTCGCGCGGGCGGTCGGCGACCCGGACGCGCTGGCCGAGCTGCCGCAGGTCCGGGCCGCCGCGCTCAGCGGCGAGGAGTTCGAGTGCGAGCAGATGCTGGCGGTGCCGTGGGACGCGTACCGGAAGGCCACCGCGTCCGACCTGCCGGCCGAGCGTGACCCGGTCCCGGTGCCCGATCTGAACGACTTCTGGGACTTCGACGACGAGGAGGAGGCCCGCCGCCGCCTGCCGAGGCTGGCCGCCCTCTTCGTCGAGCCACCCGCGGAATAGTCGGGCCACCCCTGGAATAGCGGTGGAGTGAAGGGGGAGCCCGGGCGCGCCCCGGGCGACGTGGGACCATGGAGGGGGCCGGCGGCGCGCCGGCCCGCTCACGTCAGCCGACCAGAACGGACCGCTGTGCCACCGACGCTCGATCCCGGCGCGAACGCTCCTGGTGCCACCGACCCGGCGCGCATCCGGAACTTCTGCATCATCGCCCACATCGACCACGGGAAGTCGACCCTGGCCGACCGGATGTTGCAGCTCACCGGTGTGGTCGACCCGCGGCAGATGCGCGCCCAGTACCTGGACCGGATGGACATCGAGCGCGAGCGCGGCATCACCATCAAGAGCCAGGCCGTGCGGATGCCGTGGACGATCCGCGAGGGCGACCGGGCCGGTGAGACCGCCGTGCTCAACATGATCGACACCCCGGGCCACGTGGACTTCACCTACGAGGTGTCCCGTTCGCTCGCCGCCTGCGAGGGCGCGATCCTGCTCGTCGACGCCGCGCAGGGCATCGAGGCGCAGACGCTCGCCAACCTCTACCTGGCGCTCGAGAACGACCTGCACATCATCCCGGTGCTCAACAAGATCGACCTGCCGGCCGCCCAGCCGGAGAAGTACGCCGAGGAGCTGGCCCACCTGATCGGCGGCGACCCGGCGGACTGCATCAGGGTCTCCGGCAAGACCGGCGAGGGCGTGCCCTACCTCCTGGACGAGATCGTCAGGCAGTTCGTGCCGCCGGTGGGCGAGGCCGAGTCGCCGGCCCGCGCGATGATCTTCGACTCGGTGTACGACGTCTACCGGGGCGTGGTCACGTACGTCCGGGTGATCGACGGCCGGATCTCGGCCCGGGACCGGATCAAGATGATGTCCACCGGCGCCGTCCACGAGCTGCTGGAGATCGGCGTCATCTCGCCGGAGATGGTGAAGGCCGACGCGCTCGGCGTCGGCGAGGTGGGCTACCTGATCACCGGCGTGAAGGACGTGCGCCAGTCCCGGGTCGGTGACACGGTCACCATCAACAACAACCCGGCCAAGGAGGCCCTCGGCGGTTACAAGGACCCGAAGCCGATGGTCTACTCGGGGCTCTACCCGATCGACGGCTCGGACTACCCGAACCTGCGTGAGGCGCTGGACAAGCTCAAGCTCAACGACGCCGCGCTGGTCTACGAGCCGGAGACCTCCGGCGCGCTGGGCTTCGGCTTCCGCTGCGGCTTCCTCGGCCTGCTGCACCTGGAGATCATCCGGGAGCGGCTGGAGCGGGAGTTCAACCTCGACCTGATCTCCACCGCGCCGAACGTGGTCTACCGGGCCATCCAGGAGGACGGCGAGGAGATCGTGGTCACCAACCCGAGCGAGTACCCGACCGGCAAGATCGCCGAGGTGTACGAGCCGACGGTGCGGGCCACGGTGCTGACCCCGAACGACTACGTCGGCGCCGTGATGGAGCTGTGCCAGGGTCGCCGGGGCAGCCTGCTCGGCATGGACTACCTCTCCGCCGACCGGGTGGAGCTGCGCTACACGCTGCCGCTGGCCGAGATCATCTTCGACTTCTTCGACCAGCTCAAGAGCCGCACCAAGGGTTACGCCTCGCTCGACTACGAGCCCTCCGGCGAGCAGGCGTCCGACCTGGTGAAGGTCGACATCCTGCTGCACGGCGAGCCGGTCGACGCGTTCAGCGCGATCGTGCACAAGGACAAGGCGTACACGTACGGCACGACGATCGCGGCGAAGCTGCGCACGCTGATCCCGCGCCAGCAGTTCGAGGTGCCGATCCAGGCGGCCATCGGCAGCCGGGTGATCGCCCGGGAGACCATCCGCGCGATCCGCAAGGACGTGCTCGCCAAGTGCTACGGCGGTGACATCAGCCGGAAGCGCAAGCTGCTGGAGAAGCAGAAGGAGGGCAAGAAGCGGATGAAGATGGTGGGCCGGGTGGAGGTCCCTCAGGAGGCGTTCATCGCGGCGCTCTCGTCCGACTCCGGCGACGGCAAGCCCGCCGGCAAGAAGTAGCCGCCAGAGCCCACGAACCGGCCGGCGTCCCCTCGCAGGGGCGCCGGCCGTTCGCGTACCCAGGAAATTTTCAGCTGCTGGCAGCGCTCCCACCTGCGGGTTCGTCCCGGCCGGGGGAGCGGCGGCCGATGCCGCCGGTTTCGGTTTTCGATGCGTCGGGCACTTAGCGGGCACGACAGCAAACGCACAGAACGTGCGAAATCGCTTTAGGAGGACCGACCGTGGAGTTCACCGTCTGGGGCATCATCACCGCGCTCGTCGTGGGTCTGATCGTCGGCGCGCTGGGCCGGCTGGTCGTGCCGGGCCGGCAGAACATGCCGATGTGGCTGCACATGGTGATCGGTGTCGGCGCGGCGCTGCTGGGCACCGTCCTGGCCCGCGCGCTCGGCATCGCCACGCAGACCGCCGGCATCGACTGGGCCGAGCTGGCCGTGCAGGTCGTGCTCGCCGCCATCGCTGTGGCCCTGGTGGCCGGCGTCGGCCGTCGCCGCAGCGTCTCGCGTTACTGATCGACGCACCACGCGCCTCGACGGGCGCCCGGCCTCACCGGCCGGGCGCCCGTCGGCGTATTCGAGGCATTGAACCCCGTCGGTGTGCCGGGACCGCCCGCCGCGCCGGGTTTCGGGGAGAAGCAGCAGGTCAGGGTACGTCTGCACAATTCGTCATCGGAGTCGGTTTGGATTTCCGGGCGGTCGGGAACTTAGCGATCACGACAGTGAACACACAAAAACGTGTGACCGGATCTTAAGGAGGAGGGCGACCATGGAGCTCACCGTTTGGGGCATCATCACCGCGCTGGTCGTTGGTCTGATCGTCGGCGCGCTGGGCCGGCTGGTCGTGCCGGGCCGTCAGAACATGCCGATCTGGCTGCACATGCTGATCGGTGTCGGCGCCGCGCTTCTGGGCACGATCGTGGCCCGGGCCTCCGGCTTCGCCGAGACCGCCGGTATCGACTGGCGCGAGCTGATGCTGCAGGTGCTCTTCGCCGCGATCGGCGTGGCCCTGGTGGCCGGCGTCGGCCGTCGCCGCGGCGTCTCGCGCTACTGACCCCGCACCACGCGCCTCGACGGGCGCCCGGCCTCACCGGCCGGGCGCCCGTCGGCGTATGTGAGCCCTGAACTGCCCGGACGGCATCGATGTCGGCCGGGCCTCCGGCTGCGATACGGTCGCCTGTGCCCTCCGTCACGAACACCCCCTGTTGTAAAGGAAATTTTCCTACTAAGGTGCGGCGGAGAAGGTTAGTGCCAAACGGCCCTGAGGGAGATATGGCGTGAACAGGTGGAAGCGGCTGGCTCCGGTCACCGCCATCGTGGCGTCGGCCGCGTTGGTGCTGACCGCATGCGGTGGCTCCGGCGACGACGACAAGGCCGCCGACAACAGCAAGCTCACTGTGTGGATGATGGGTGAGGGCGGCGACGCCCAGACCAAGTTCCTCGACAGCGTCGAGGCGGAGTTCAAGAAGAAGCACCCCGAGACCGACGTCGTGGTGCAGTACATCCCCTGGCTCGAGGCGCCGAAGAAGTTCCAGGCCGCGCTCGCCGGCGGGGAGGGCCCGGACGTCACCGAGCTGGGCAACACCGAGACCCAGGGCTGGGCCGCGCAGGAGGCCCTGGCCGACGTCTCGGACAAGTTCAACGGCTGGTCCGAGGGCAAGGACATCCTGCCCGACCTGGTCAAGAACGCCCAGCTCGACGGCAAGCAGTACGGCGTGCCGTGGTACGCCGGCGTGCGCGCCGTCTACTACCGCACCGACTGGTTCGCCGAGGCGGGCGTGAAGACGCCGACGAACTGGGACGAGATGGTCGCCGCCGCGAAGGCCGTGCAGGCCAAGAAGCCGGGCACCTACGGCATCGCCCTGCCCGGCAACTCCGAGCTGCCGTTCTACTCCTTCCTCTGGGGTGCCGGCGGGGAGATCGCGACCAAGGAGGGTGACAGCTGGAAGTCCGGCTACAACACCCCCGAGGCGCAGAAGGCGGTCAAGTTCTGGACCGACCTGGTGACAGTGCACAAGGTCGCCCCGCCGGCCGCCGCCGGGTGGAACGAGGTCGACGCCCGTACCCAGTTCGCCACCGGCAAGGCCGCCATGGCGTTCGCCGGTAGCTGGCAGGGCGGCGCGATGAAGAAGGACAACCCCGACATCGAGAAGGTGTGGGGTACGTTCCCGATCCCCGGCCCGGACGGCAAGCCCGCCCCGGCGTTCGCCGGCGGCTCCGACATCGCCATCTGGAAGGACAGCGAGCGGCAGGCGCTGGCCTGGGACTACATGACCGTGCTGCTGAGCAAGCAGAAGGACAAGGAGTTCGCCAGCAGCCTCGGCTTCTTCCCGGTCTACCAGGATCTGGTGAGCAGCGGCGACTACGCCAGTGACAAGGTGATGGCCGCGTTCGCCACCGCCATCCAGAACACCAAGCTGACCCCGCTCACCCCGAAGTGGGTCGAGGTCAGCCGGACCAAGACGGTGACCCAGGCGATGAACAGCTCGGTCATCAAGGGCCAGAAGACGGTCGAGAAGGCCACCGCCGACGCGGCCACCGAGATGGAAAGCATCCTCAACGCCAAGTGACCACGCTGACCGAGGCCACCGGCGAGGCCGCCGCGCGGGAGACCCCCGCGCGGCGGCGCCGTCGCCGGGTGGACCACCTTCCGTACCTGCTCCTCCTGCCCTGCCTGGCGATCATCGCCGTGTTGCTGCTCTGGCCGCTCGGCCAGGTCGTGTGGATGTCCTTCCACAAGCTGGACAGCGTCCGGCAGTTGCGCGGCGACCGCGAGTGGCCGTGGGTCGGCCTGGCCAACTACGCGCAGATCCTCGGCGACCCGTTCTTCCGTACGGTGCTGCGCAACACGGTGCTGTTCGCGCTCGCCAACGTGGCGCTCACGATGATCCTCGGCACGCTGGTCGGGCTGCTGCTCAACCGCCTGGGCAAGAAGATGGCCACGTTCGTGGCGAGCTGCGTGATGCTCGCCTGGGCCACCCCGGCGCTGACCGGCACCATCGTCTGGAAGTGGATCTTCGACGACACGAGCGGCCTGGTCACCTGGCTGTTCAACAAGCTCCCGGACGGGCTCTCGACGGCGCTGTTCGGGCGCAGCGACTGGACCGGGTACGGCTGGTTCAACGACCCGCTGCTGTTCTTCGCCATCCTGACGCTCGTGGTGGTCTGGCACTCGTTCCCGTTCATCGCGGTGAGCGTCCTGGCCGGGCTCAAGAGCGTGCCGACGGAGTTGCAGGAGGCGGCCCGGGTCGACGGCGCCGGGCCGTGGAAGGTCTTCTGGTCGGTGACGTTCCCGGTCCTGCGGCCGGTCTTCGGCATCCTCGTGGTGCTCTCCACGATCTGGGACTTCAAGGTCTTCACCCAGCAGTTCGTGCTGGCCGGCGGCACCCAGGACCGGTCCACGTTCATGCTGTCGATCTACTCGTACGCGGAGGCGTTCTCACCACCGCCCAAGTACGGCCTCGGCTCGGCCATCGCGGTCATCCTCACCGTGATCCTGCTCGTGGTGACCGCCCTGTACGTCCGCATGGTGCTGCGGCAGGAGGACGAATGATGAAGAAGATCGCCCTCAACGGCGCGGGCCTGCTGGTCGCGCTCTTCGCCGCGTTCCCGGTCTACTGGATGGTGGCGACCTCGCTGAAGCCCAACCGGGAGATCTTCTCGTCCACCCCCCGGCCGGTGCCGGCGGAGCCGACGCTGGAGCACTACCGGGAGATCCTCACCGGCAACCTGATCCCGGGCGTCACGTTCGCCGACTTCTTCCTCAACAGCGCCCTCGTCGCGCTGGCGACGGTGCTGCTGAGCGGGCTGGTCGCGCTGCTCGCCGCGACCGCTGTGGCCCGGTTCCGGTTCAAGCTGCGCACCACGTTCCTGATCATGCTGCTGGTGGTGCAGATGATCCCGCTGGAGGCGCTGGTCATCCCGCTGTTCCTGATGATCCAGCGGCTCGGCCTCTACAACACGCTGCCCAGCCTGATCCTCACGTACCTCGGCTTCTCGCTGCCGTTCGCGGTCTGGATGCTGCGCGGCTTCGTCGCCGCGGTGCCGAAGGAACTGGAGGAGGCCGCCGCCATCGACGGCGCCAGCCGGGCCCAGACGTTCCGCAAGGTGCTGTTCCCGCTCGTCGCGCCCGGCCTGGTCGCCACCAGCATCTTCTCGTTCATCACCGCGTGGAACGAGCTGATCTTCGCGCTGACCTTCATCAACGACCAGCAGAAGTACACGCTGCCGGTGGCCATGACGTTCTTCTTCGGCCGGGACGACACCGCCTGGGGCTCGGTGATGGCGGCGTCCACGCTGTTCACCCTGCCGGTGATCGTCTTCTTCCTGCTGGTGCAGCGCCGGATGGTCTCCGGCCTCGTCGCGGGAGCCGTGAAGGGCTGACCCGGCGGGCCGGTCAGGCCGCGGCGAACACCTCGGCCCGCACCTCGGTGGCCGGGTCGCCCTTCACCCGGGCCCAGGAGCCCTGCGCGGCGGTCCACTCCAGGTTGCCGAAGCGGACCTTCTTCACGCCGTGATCGTCGGCGTGCGAGACCAGCCAGTGCGCGTACCGCCAGCCGTTGCGGTCGTCGCCCGCCGGCACGGTGAGCGCGGTCAGGTCCGTCGCAGTGGCCAGCCGGGGCAGCCCCCAGTCCAGCGACAGGCTCTCCAGCACGGCGCTGGCGGCAGCCGGCCCGCGCATCGTCGGCGGCGAGCTGACCGTGCAGGCCACCGCGCCGGTCGCGTGGCCGAGCAACGCGCGGGTGAGGACCTCCGACTCGTCCGCCCACTTCTGGTACGCCTCGGGGAACGCCGACCGCTGCACCCGCTGGGCGGCGTCGGTGATCCGCATCCGCTCCCAGCCCTTGACCTTCTTCAGCGCGGCGTAGAACTTGTTCGCCGCGTACCGCGGGTCCTGGATCTCCTCCGGGCTGCCCCAGCCCTGGCTCGGGCGCTGCTGGAACAGACCGAGCGAGTCGCGGTCGCCGTGGGCGATGTTGCGCAGGTGCGACTCCTGGTAGGCGGTCGCCAGCGCCACCACCACCGCCCGCTCGGGCATCCGGCGCTGCATCCCGATGGCCGCGATGGTGGCCGCGTTCGCCATCTGGTCGGCGCCGAGCACCACCTCGCCGTCGGCCTTCACGGTGCAGGTCCGGCTGGCCAGGGGGAGCCGCAGGTGCTCGCCGAACTGCTTGGTCACGACGTAGACCGCGAGCAGTGCCAGCACGCACACCGCCACCCCAGATGCCACGATCGCCGCTCGCGTCCGCACCCGCACCCCCTGTCCCGACAGTCCGACAAGCGTACGTCCCACCCGCCACGGCGGGTCTCGGCCGACCGGCGGGCCCCACCTCGGCCGCAATGGGGCTCCCGCGGGGCCCGCCGCGAACCTCAGTCTCCGGCGGGCACCCAGGCGGCGGGACGCTTCTCCCGGAACGCCATGACGCCCTCGCGTCCCTCGTCGGAGAGGAAGTACCCGGTCGACAGGGCGGCCAACTCGGCGATCTCGGCCCGCAGGTCGGGACCGGCGGGCCGGCGCAGCAGCTCCTTCGCCCCGGCCAGCGCCCCCGGGGCGCCCTTCACCAGCGAGGCGCAGTAGCGCTCGACGGCGGCGTCCAGCTCGTCGGCCGGCACCGCTGCGGTGACCAGGCCGATCTCGGCGGCGCGGCGGCCGTCGAACGTGTCGCCGGTCAGGTACAGCTCGGCGGCGGCCCGCTGGCCCAGCCGGGGCAGCACGGTCGCCGAGATCACCGCCGGGATCACGCCGATCCGCACCTCGGTGAACGCGAACGTCGCCTCCTGCGCGCAGACCGCCAGGTCGGCGGCGGCGATCAGGCCCAGCCCGCCGGCCCGGGCCGGCCCGGCCACCTTCGCCACCACCGGCTTCGGGCACTCCCGCACCGCCACCAGCACGTCGCCGAGCATCCCGGCGGGCACCGTGCCGCTGGCGTACGCGGCGGCTGTCTCCTTCAGGTCGGCGCCGGAGCAGAAGACCGGGCCGGTGTGGTCGAGCACGATCGCGCGTACCGCGTCGTCGGCGACCGCGTCGGCCAGCCCGGCCAGCAGCTGGGTCATCAGGGGCGTCGAGAGCGCGTTGCGATTGTGCGGGCTGTCCAGGGTGAGGGTGGTCACCCCACGGGCCGTGGCGACTCGCACGAGAGCGTCCGGAGAGGTCATGCCGGGCACACTAGTGGCCATGCCCGGCGTCCTTCCAGAAGGCGAACCCGTCCCGCGCGACGGATCGCTGCCCGCCACCGCCCGTCGCGCCGTCGGCGCGCGCGGCTTCGGCGTGTACGTCCACGTCCCGTTCTGCGCCAGCCGGTGCGGTTACTGCGACTTCAACACGTACACCGCCTCGGAGCTGGGCGGCGGGGCGAGCCGGGAGACGTACGCCGACTCGGTGCTGGCCGAACTGGCGCTGGCCGCCCGGGTGCTGGGCGACTCGCCGCCACCCCGGGTCGACACGGTCTTCGTCGGCGGCGGCACGCCCACCCTGCTGCCCGCCGACGACCTGGCCCGGATCCTCGACGGCATCGACCGCGTCTGGGGGCTGGCCGCCGACGCCGAGGTGACCACCGAGGCCAACCCCGAGTCGGTGAGCCCGGAGTCGCTCAAGACGCTGCGGGCCGCCGGGTACACCCGGATCTCGCTCGGCATGCAGTCCGCCGCGCCGGGGGTGCTCGCGGTGCTGGACCGGCGGCACAGCGCGGGCCGGGCCACCGCCGCCGCGCTGGAGGCGCGCGACGCCGGGTTCGAGCACGTGAACCTGGACCTGATCTACGGCACGCCGGGCGAGACCGCAGACGACTTCGCCGCCTCGCTGGCCCAGGTGGTCGACGCGGGCGTGGACCACGTCAGCGCGTACGCCCTGATCGTGGAGGACGGCACCCGGCTGGCCGCGCGGATGCGCCGCGGCGAGCTGCCGTACCCCTCCGACGACGTGGCGGCGGACCGCTACCTGGCTGCGGAGGCCGCGCTCGGCGAGGCCGGCTTCTCCTGGTACGAGGTGTCGAACTGGGCCCGGTCGGCGGCGGCGGCGTGCCGGCACAACCTGCTCTACTGGACCGGCGCCGACTGGTGGGGCCTGGGCCCGGGGGCGCACAGCCACGTCGGCGGCGTGCGGTGGTGGAACGTCAAGCACCCGAGCGCGTACGCGGCCCGGCTGGCCGAGGGCGCCTCGCCCGCGCTGGCCCGGGAGCAGCTCACCCCGGACGAGCAGCACATGGAGGACGTGATGCTGCGGGTGCGGCTCGCCTCCGGGCTGCCGCTGGACGTGCTGGACGAGCCCGGCCGGGCGGGCGCCGAGCGGGCCCGGGACGCCGGGCTGCTCGACGCCGGGGCGTACGCGCGAGGGCTTGTGGTGCTGACGCTGCGCGGCCGGCTGCTGGCCGACGCGGTGGTACGCGACCTGCTGCCGTGACCGGCACCGGCCGGCCGCCCCCTCGGCCGGCCGGCGGTGTCACTTGATGAAGTTGTAGGTCATCGGGTAGCGGTAGAGCACACCCTCGTTGGCCTTGACCCCGCCGATGATTCCGAAGATCAGCGGCACCAGCCAGACCAGCATCGGGACGAAGAACAGGATCCCGCAGGTGATGACCGTGATCACCCAGGCGAGCACGCTGGCGATGGTCCAGGTGATCTGGAAGTTCAGCGCCGCGACCGCGTGGGCGCGGACCGTCGGCGACTGCTGACCGCGGGTCATCATCGCGATCAGCGGGGCGACCCAGCCGAGCAGACCGCCGCCGACGATGACACCCGCGGCGCCACCGAAGTGCGCCACCAGGGCCCACGTCTTCTCGTCGTTGTTGGCGTACGCGGCGGGGCCGTACCCGCCACCGGCGGGGTAGCCGGCGCCGTAGCCGGGCGTGCCGCCCGGCGGAGGGTAACCACCGGGGGGCGGGTAGCCGCCCGGAGGCGGATAGTCACCGGGCGGGGGATACCCGCCGGCGCCCGGCGCCCCGGACAGTGGAGCGGTGGGCGGTTCGCTGCCCGGCGACGAGCCGTAGGGCGCCGACGGGTCGGGCTGGGGGCCGGAGTCCCCTGCCCCTGGAGGGCGAGGAGGTTCTGTCATGGTCGCCACGGTAGGGGCACCGGTCAACTCGCACCAGAGCGACACAGACCGACGATGACCGGCTGTTCGGCCCTGGTGGGCGGCGCTGTGTGGTGGGCCGCACCGCAGGTCCGTCGGGCGATCATCGCGCCGGCGGGGGTGCCGACGTAGACTGGCACTCGCTACAGTCGAGTGCCAGCCGCCCGGCGGATGCCGCGTGCCGGCCCGGCCGAGGTGCGTCAGGAGGTGGGGAATGGGTCTCGACGACCGCAAACTCGCCGTGCTGCGCGCGATCGTCGAGGACTACGTCGCCACGCAGGAACCGGTCGGCAGCAAGGCCCTGGTCGAGCGGCACCAGCTCGGCGTCTCGCCGGCCACCGTGCGCAACGACATGGCGGTGCTGGAGGAGGAGGGCTACATCCGGCAGCCGCACACCAGTGCCGGCCGGGTGCCCACCGACCGCGGCTACCGCCTCTTCGTCGACCGGCTGTCCCGGGTCAAGCCGCTCAGCCCGGCCGAGCGCCGGGCGATCGAGCGCTTCCTGGTCGGCGCCGTCGACCTGGACGACGTGGTGCACCGCACGGTCCGGCTGCTCGCCCAGCTCACCCGGCAGGTGGCAGTGGTGCAGTACCCGAGCCTGGCCCGCTCCAAGGTGCGCCACCTGGAGCTGGTGCCGATCTCCACCACCCGGCTCATGGTCGTCATGATCGCCGACACCGGCCGGGTCGAGCAGCGGCTGGTCGAGCTGCCCGCCCCGGTGCCCGCCGACGACGTGACCGACCTGCGCCGGCTGGTGAACGAGAAGCTCGTCGGCAGCCAGCTCGCCGAGACGCCGCCGCTGGTGCAGGCGCTCGTCGAGGAGTCCGCGCCGCATCTGCGCCCGGCCATGACCACGCTCTCCACCGTGCTGCTGGAGACGCTCGTGGAACGGCACGAGGAGCGCCTCGCGCTGGCCGGACAGGCCAACCTCACCCGGGGCGGCCTGCTCGACTTCCAGGGCTCGCTGCGGCCCATCCTGGAAGCGCTCGAAGAAGAGGTCGTGCTGCTCAAGCTGATCGGTGAGACGGAGCCGAGCACCACCCGGGTGCTCATCGGCGACGAGAACGAATTCGACAACCTGCGGGCCGCCTCGGTGGTCAGCACCGGCTACGGACCGGGCAGCACGATCGTCGGTGGACTCGGCGTGCTCGGGCCGACCCGGATGGACTACCCCGGCAATATCGCCATGGTGAGGGCCGTGGCACGCTACGTGGGCGAACTGCTGGCCCAGAACTGACCAGTCAGGGCCGACGGCCGGTTCCGGCCGACGACCGGAGCGACGCGAGACGAACATGAGGACACCTAACGCAGTGGCCAGGGACTACTACGGCATTCTCGGCGTGAGCCGGGACGCCTCCGACGACGAGATCAAGCGCGCCTACCGCAAGCTGGCGCGGCAGTTCCACCCGGACGTCAATCCGGACCCGGAGGCCCAGGAGAAGTTCAAGGACATCAACGCCGCGTACGAGGTCCTCTCGGACGACCGGAAGCGGCAGATCGTCGACCTGGGTGGCGACCCGCTCGCCCCGGGCGGCGGCGGCATGGGCGGTCCCGGCGGCCCGGGCGGCGCCGGTCCGTTCGTCGGCTTCCAGGACATCATGGACGCGTTCTTCGGCGGCGCCGCGGGCGGCAGCCGGGGGCCGCGTCCGCGTACCCGCCCCGGTGCGGACGCGATCCTGCGCCTGGAGCTGGACCTCAACGAGACCGCGTTCGGCGTCGAGGCGCCGATCACCGTCGACACCGCCGTGCTCTGCACCACCTGCTCCGGCGCCGGCACCGCCGCCGGCACCCACCTGGCCACCTGCGAGGCGTGCGGCGGCCGGGGCGAGGTGCAGTCGGTGCAGCGGACGTTCCTCGGCCAGGTGGTCTCCGCCCGGCCGTGCACCGTCTGCCAGGGCTACGGCACCACCATCCCGCACCCCTGCCCGACCTGCGCCGGTGACGGCCGGGTGCGCACCCGCCGCTCACTCACCGTGAAGATCCCGGCCGGGGTCGAGGACGGCATGCGGATCCGCCTGGCCCAGCAGGGTGAGGTCGGGCCGGGTGGCGGCACCGCCGGTGACCTCTACGTCGAGATCCACGAGCGGCCGCACGACGTCTACTCCCGCAAGGGCGACGACCTGCACTGCCGGGTCACCGTGCCGATGACCGCGGCCGCGCTGGGCACCCGGCTGACCATCAAGACGCTGGACAGCGAGGAGACGGTCGACGTCAAGCCCGGCACCCAGCCCGGAAGCACGATGCGGCTGCGCGCCCGGGGCGTACCGCACCTGCGCGGCACCGGCCGGGGCGACCTCTACGTGCACCTGGACGTGCGTACCCCGACCAAGCTCGACGCCGACCAGGAGCGGATGCTGCGCGACTTCGCCAAGACCCGCGGCGAGGAGGTCGCCGAGCTGACCAAGCAGGGCGGCTTCTTCTCCCGGATGCGCGACGCCTTCAACGGGCACGCCTGAGGTGTCCGCCCCGCTGTTCCTGGTCGAGGCGCTGCCCACCGGTGACACGCTGACGCTGGACGGCCCGGAGGGCCACCACGCGGCCACCGTGCAGCGGCTGCGCGCCGGCGAGGAACTGGTGCTCGCCGACGGCCGGGGCGGCACCGCCGCCGCGGTGGTCACCGCCGTCGGCCGCGGCACGCTCGACCTGCGGGTCACCAGCCGGGGGTACGCGGACGCGCCGGTACCCCGGCTCGTCGTGGTGCAGGGCATCGCCAAGGGCGACCGGGGTGAACTCGCCGTGCAGGCGATGACCGAGGTCGGCGTGGACGAGATCGTGCCGTGGGCGGCGTCCCGCTCGGTGGCACAGTGGCGCGGCGACCGGGGCGGACGGGCCCGGCAGAAGTGGGTCGCGACCGCCCGGGAAGCGGCCAAGCAGGCCCGCCGCCCGTGGCTGCCGGTGGTGGCCGGCGCGCCCGACGAGTCCACCGCCTCGGTGGCCCGCCGGATCGCCGGTGCGGCCGGCGCGTTCGTGCTGCACGAGGGTGCCCACGACCGGCTGACCACAGTCGACCTGCCGGCCACCGGCGAGATCGTGCTGGTGGTGGGCCCGGAGGGCGGCATCGCCGACCACGAGCTGGCCGCGTTCGCCGACGCGGGCGCCCGTACGGTCCGCCTGGGCCCGTCGGTCCTGCGCACGTCCACGGCTGGCGTGGCAGCCCTGACGGTCCTGGCCACCCGCCTGACCCACTGGTAAACCCGCGCCCTCGTTCCCCGCCCGCGTTCTCCCGGCGCGCTGATCTTGCAGTTTCGGCCCGCCTTGCGCCCCTTTTTCGACGCTTTGTGGGGGCCGAAAGTGCAAGATCGCGGAGGGCGTGGGGGTCAGGAGCGGAGGTAGGAGGCGCCGTTCATGTCGATGATGGTGCCTGCGGCCCACTCGGCCTCGGGGCTCGCCAGCCAGTGCACCGCCGCCGCGATCTCCTCCGGCCGGGCCACCCGGTGGAACGGGGACTGGGCGCGTACCGCCTCGCCCCGCTCGCTCTTCAGGTGCTCGTTCGTCATGTCGGTCTCGACGAAGCCGGGCGCCACGCACGCCACAGCGATGCCGTACGGCGCCAGGGCCACCGCCAGCGACTGGGCCATCGCGTTCATCCCGGCCTTGCTGGCCCCGTAAGCCGGGTTGGCCGGCTCGCCCCGGAACGCGCCCCGGGACGAGACGTTCACGATCCGGCCCCCGCGTTCGCGCATGTGCTGCGCGGCGCACCAGGCGGCGTTCGCGGCGCCGACAAGGTTGGTGTCGAGCACCTCCCGCCAGCGCGCCCGCCACTGCTCGTAGCTGCTCTCGAAGACCGGGTGCGGGGGATCGGCCGGCCCGAACACCCCGGCGTTGTTCACGAGTACGTCGAGGCCGCAGAGCCGCTGGGCCGCCTCGTCCACCATGGTCCGTACCGCGTCGGCGTCGGCCAGGTCGGCGCGGACCACCACGTGCCCGTCACCCGGCAACTCGGCGCGCAGCCGCTCGGCCAGCTCGGCCGAGTCCCGGTGGTGGATCGCCACCCGGTCTCCACCTGCGGCGAACGCCCGCGCCACCGCCCGCCCGATGCCCCGCGAGGCCCCCGTCACCAGCACCGCCCGTCCCGACATGGCGGCCATCCTGCCGCACCGGGCCAGACTGTTAAAAAGGGCCCCGTCCCATACCGGAGGCGTTAAGCAGGGGCCCCTCCTTACACTGCTGCGATGGACTGCCTCTTCTGCCGGATCGTCGCCGGGGAGATTCCGGCCACCATCGTCCGCGAGACCCCCACCACCCTGGCCTTCCGGGACATCGACCCGAAGGCGCCCACCCACGTGCTGGTGATCCCGAAGGAGCACTACGCGGACGTGGCCACGCTGGCCCAGGGTGCGCCCGAGCTGGCCGGCGAGGTGCTCCAGACCGCCGCCGTGGTCGCCGAGGAGGAGGGCCTGACCGTGGACGGGTTCCGGCTGATGTTCAACACCGGCCCGTACGGCGGCCAGGAGGTCTTCCACGTGCACGCCCACCTGCTCGGCGGCGCGCCGCTCGGCCCGATGCTCTGCCGATGACCGACGTCTCCGACCGGCTCGGCCGGATGGTGCGCCAGGCGCAGGCCACCGGGCGGATCCCGGCGGTGTCGGCCGCCCTGCACCGGGCCGACCGGCCGCTATGGACCTGCGCCGTGGGCGACACCGGCAACGACACCCCGCTGGGGCCGGAGACGGTGTTCCGGATCGGCTCGGTCACCAAGACCTTCACCGCGGTGCTCGTCATGCAGTGCCGCGACGAGGGCCTGCTCGACCTGGACGACCCGATCGGGCGGCACCTGGACCTGCCCGCGCACGGCGACGCGACAGTACGCCGGCTGCTGTCGCACACCGCCGGCCTGCAACGCGAGCCGCACGGCGACGTGTGGGACAGCCTGCGCGCCCCGGCCGTCGACGAACTGCTGGCCGACCTGGCCCGGGTCGAGCGGGTGCTGCCCACCGGCCGGCGCTTCCACTACTCCAACCTCGGCCTGGCGCTGCTCGGCGAGGCGGTCGCCCGGCTGCGTGGCGGCACCTGGGCCGAGGTGCTGGCCGACCGGGTGCTCACCCCGCTCGGGCTGACCGCCACCGGCCCGTACCCGACCGAGCGGGCCGCGACCGGGTTCCTGGTCGACGCGTACTCCGACGAGGCCCACCCGGAACCACCCGCCGACTTCGGCGCGGTGGCCCCCGCCGCGCAGCTCTGGAGCACCGCGACGGACATGGCCCGCTGGGCCGCGTTCCTGGCCGACCCGGCGGCGGTGGACCCGGACGGCGCGGTGCTCGCCGCGACGACTGTCGAGGAGATGCGCTGGCCGCTCACGCCCACCGACGAGTCGGTCTGGTCGGCCGGCTTCGGGCTGGGGCTGATCCTGGTCCCGCAGGCGGACCGGGTGATCCACGTGGGTCACGACGGCGCGATGCCCGGATTCCTCGCCGCTGTCTACGGGCGGCGCGGCGGGCAGGGCACCGCCGGGGCGATGGGCGTCGCGGTGCTCGGCTCGTCCGGCACCGGCGTGGAGGTGTTCGACCTGTCACACCGGCTGCTCGCCGCCGCCGCCGAGCACGACCCGGCGGAGATCGAGCCGTGGCGTCCCGGCCCGCCCGCGCCGGACCACCTGCGCGGCGTGCCGGGCCGCTGGTGGGGCGAGGGCTTCGAGTACGTCTTCTCCTGGCACGACGGGACGCTGCGGGCACGTGGCGCGGACGACCCGGCCGGGAAGCCGCCGGCGGTGTTCGCGCCGCTGCCGGACCGGCCGGACGTGTTCCGCACGGTCTCCGGCCGCGAGGTGGGGGAGCTGCTGCGGCTGACCCGCGACGAACGGGGCGTGGTGGTCCGGATGCACTGGGCGACCTACCGTTTCACCCGCACCCAGGAGACCTTCGACGGGTACGACTTCCGCGCCGGCGACTGACCGCCGGCCACCGGAAATGGGCGCGGTGCGTACGGTGCCGACCCGATACGATGGAGGTAACCGAACGCCGCGCCGGCAGGGCCCGGCGCCCGAGAAGCGGAGAGCAGGTGGCGCAGGGCCCGACGGCCCGACCTATGACCGGCACCCCACCTCCCGGCACGCCGCGTGTGCAGACCAGGATCACGGTCCCCGACCAGAAGATCATGGTGAACCTGCTCGGCGCGGGCGACGAGATCCTGCGGCTCGTCGAGCGCTCGATCGACAGCGACGTCCACGTCCGCGGCAACGAGATCACCATCACCGGCGCCCCCGCCGACAACGCCCTCGCCGAGCGTCTCTTCAGTGAGCTGCTCGAACTGATCGAGAAAGGCGAGACCCTGACCACAGACGCGGTACGGCGTACCGTCGGCATGCTCGAACAGGGCGGCGCCGAGCGGCCCGCCGAGGTCCTGACACTCAACATCCTCTCCCGGCGCGGCCGCACCATCCGTCCCAAGACGCTGGGGCAGAAGAAGTACGTCGACGCGATCGACGCCCACACCATCGTCTTCGGCATCGGCCCGGCGGGTACCGGCAAGACGTACCTGGCCATGGCGAAGGCCGTGCAGGCGCTCCAGGCCAAGCAGGTCAACCGGATCATCCTGACCCGGCCGGCGGTCGAGGCGGGGGAGCGGCTGGGCTTCCTGCCCGGCACCCTGAACGAGAAGATCGACCCCTACCTGCGCCCGCTCTACGACGCGTTGCACGACATGCTCGACCCGGAGACCATCCCGAAGCTGATGGCCGCCGGCACGATCGAGGTGGCGCCGCTGGCGTACATGCGCGGGCGGGCCCAGCCGTACGACGCCCGGGTGCTGACCCCGGAGGGCTTCCGGCCGTTCGGCTCGCTCCAGGTCGGTGACCTGGTCATCGGCTCGAACGGGACGCCCACACCGGTGATCGGCATCTACCCGCAGGGGCCGAAGCAGACCTACCGGGTCACCACCCAGGACGGCGCGTCCACGCTCTGCTGCGGCGAGCACCTGTGGACCGTAGCCACGCCGGACGACAAGCGTCGCGGCCGGCGGCGCACGATCGAGACGCAGGAGATGATCGGCAAGGAGTGGCGGGGCCACACCCGTCGCTACGAACTCCCGCTCGTCGCCCCGGTGCAGATGGAGCCGCAGACGGTTCCGCTCGACCCGTACGCGCTCGGGCTGCTGCTCGGCGACGGCGCGATCTCGTCCCGCGCCACGCCCGCCTTCTCCACCGCCGACCCGGAGCTGGCGACCGCACTGGAGGAGGCGCTGGTCGACATCCAACTGGTCCGCAAGGGTGACTACGACTACGTCCTCCGGCACGTCAACGGGCACCGCGGCGGCGTGATCGTGGCGAACCCGGTGACGGTGGCCGTCCGCGAACTGGGGCTGGCCGGAGCCACCTCGGGCACGAAGTTCGTCCCCGAGGTCTACAAGAACAACAGCGTGGGCGTCCGGCTGGCGGTCCTGCAAGGGCTGCTGGACACCGACGGAGGGCCGGTCACCCAGGCCGGGCGCACGTGCCGTGTGCAGTACTCGACCACTTCCCCCCGGTTGTGCGACGACGTGGTCCACCTGGTCGAGTCGCTCGGAGGGGTGGCCACGGCGCGGGTTCGTCCGGCCGAGGGACGCAAGCCCGGTCTGGCGAAGGGCCGGCCGGTTCCGTACCGGTCCGATGCCTACGTCGTGGAGATCCGGCTACCCGCCGGTGTCGCGCCGTTCCGCCTGTCGCGCAAGCGCCGGCTCTACGACGAGCACGGCGGTGGCCGGCCGATGCGGTTCATCGACTCGATCATCCCGGCCGGGGTGCGGGAGACGATGTGCATCCAGGTCGCGGCGGAGGACTCGCTCTACGTCACCGACGACTTCCTGGTGACTCACAACACCCTTAACGACGCGTTCATCATCCTGGACGAGGCGCAGAACACCACGCCCGAGCAGATGAAGATGTTCCTCACCCGGCTCGGCTTCGGCTCCAAGATCGTCGTCACCGGTGACGTCACCCAGGTGGACCTTCCCGGCGGGACGACCAGCGGCCTGCGGGTGGTCCGGGAGATCCTGAACAACGTCGAGGACGTGCACTTCGCCCAGCTCTCCAGCTCCGACGTGGTGCGTCACAAGCTGGTGGGCGACATCGTCGACGCGTACGCCCGCTGGGACGCCGAGCGGGAGACCCAGCAGGCGCAGAGCGTGCACGCCGTACCTGGGCGGACCGCCCAGGGCGGCCGGGCCGGCCGGCGCCGCTGACCCACCGGCGGAAGCCGTCACATCATCAGAGGAAGACAGTTGTCCATCGAGATCGCCAACGAGTCGGGTGTCGACGTCGACACCGACGCCGTGCTCGCCGTCGCGCGGCACGCCCTCGACGAGATGGGGGTCAACCCCCTCGCCGAGCTGTCCGTGCTGCTCGTCGACATCGAATACATGTCGGAGCTGAACCACCGCTGGATGGGTGGCGACGGCCCGACCGACGTGCTCGCCTTCCCCATGGACGAGGGCAGCGTCGACCACGGCCCGGGGGAGAGCAACCCGGCCGGCGGCGAGCCCGCCCTGCTCGGCGACATCGTGCTCTGCCCGGAGGTGGCGGCCAAGCAGGCCGCCGTGGCCGGGCACTCGGCCGCCGACGAGCTGCACCTGCTCACCGTGCACGGCGTGCTGCACCTGCTGGGCTACGACCACGCCGAGCCCGAGGAGGAGCGGGAGATGTTCGGTCTCCAGGCCCGGCTGCTGGCCAGCTGGCGGTCGACCCGGTCGCGGTGATGGACACCTTGGCGGCGGTCCGCACCCCCGCCGGTCTGCCTGATCTTCAACTCCTGGTCTTCGCCGCCGGGCTGGTGGTGCTCGCCGGCCTGATCGCGATGACCGAGGCGGCGCTCGCAGCGGTCTCGCCGGCCCGTGCCGCGGAGCTGACCCGGGACGGTGCCCGCGGCGGGCGTGCTCTCCAGGCGGTCGCCGGTGACGTGGTCCGTCATCTGAACCTGCTGCTCCTGCTGCGTCTGCTGGCCGAGCTGACCGCCACCACGCTCGTCGCGCTGGTGGCTGTCGACACGTTCGGCGCGGGCTGGCGGGCGGCGCTGGTGACCGCCGGCGCGATGACAGTGGTGAGCTTCGTCGTGGTCGGTGTCGGCCCGCGGACGATCGGCCGCCAGCACGCGTACGCGGTCGGCCGCGCGGTCGCGCCGCTGGTGCGCTGGCTGGGCCGCGCGCTCAACCCGCTGGCCTCGCTGCTGATCCTGATCGGCAACGCGGTCACCCCCGGCAAGGGCTTCCGTGAGGGGCCGTTCGCGACCCAGGTGGAGCTGCGGGAGCTGGTCGACCTGGCCGAGCAGCGCGGCGTGGTGGAGCACGGCGAGCGTCAGATGATCCACTCGGTCTTCGCGCTCGGCGACACCATCGCCCGCGAGGTGATGGTTCCGCGTACCGAGATGGTGTGGATCGAGGAACGCAAGACGCTCGCGCAGGCGCTGGCGTTGTTCCTGCGCTCCGGGTTCTCCCGCATCCCGGTGATCGGCGAGAACGTCGACGACGTGCTCGGTGTGCTCTACCTCAAGGACCTGATCCGGCGGGTGCAGGGCGACCAGGCCGCCCGGCAGATGCCGGTGGCCGAGCTGATGCGCCCGGCCACGTTCGTGCCGGAGTCCAAGCCGGTGGACGACCTGCTCTCCGAGATGCAGGCGGCCCGCAACCACCTGGTCATCGTGGTCGACGAGTACGGCGGCACCGGCGGGCTGGTCACCATCGAGGACATCCTGGAGGAGATCGTCGGGGAGATCACCGACGAGTACGATGTCGAGCGCCCGCCGGTCGAGCACCTGCCGGACGGGGCCGTGCGGGTGACCGCGCGGCTGCCGGTGGAGAATCTGGGCGAGCTGTTCGACACCGAGCTGCCCACCGACGAGGTGGAGACGGTCGGTGGCCTGCTCGCCCAGGCGCTCGGCCGGGTGCCCATCCCGGGCGCCGAGGCCGAGGTGGCCGGCCTGCGGCTGGTGGCCGAGGGCACGACCGGCCGGCGCAACCGGATAGACACGGTTCTGGTGAGCCGGGTCGACCGGGGTGACGCGCCGGAGGGCACCAACCGAAGCGATCCGCCCGATTCCCGTGGCGACAACAACCGTTCCGAGGAGAGGCAACCCGCCGATGCCTGAGTCACCCGCCGTACCGGCCGCCATGCCCACCCCCGCCGATCCGGCCGAGCTGAGCGCCGAGGACGCCAAGCTGGTCGTCCTGGCCCGGGGGGCGCGGAGCCGGGTGGCGGCCGTGGAGGGCGCCGCGGTCCGCGACCAGGACGGCCGGACGTACGCGGCGGCGAGCGTGGCGCTGCCGTCGCTGACCCTGACCGCGCTCCAGCTCGCTGTCGCCTCGGCGGTGGCGGCGGGCGCGAGCCGGCTGGAGGCCGCTGTGGTGGTGACCGAGGCGTCGACGCTGGACGGGGCCGGGCACGCCGCGGTGCGTGACCTCTCCGCCGACGCGCCGGTCCACGTGGCCGCGCCGGACGGCACCGTCCTCGGCACGGTGGTCGAGTGACCACGCCCGAGGCGCGCCCCTACCGGGCCGGTTTCGCCTGTTTCGTCGGGCGGCCGAACGCCGGCAAGTCGACGCTCACCAACGCGATCGTCGGCACCAAGATCGCGATCACCTCGAACAAGCCGCAGACCACCCGGCACATCATCCGGGCGGTGCTGCACCGGCCGGACTCGCAGCTCGTGCTCGTCGACACCCCGGGTCTGCACCGGCCCCGCACGCTGCTCGGCGAGCGCCTCAACGACCTGGTCCGGGAGACCTGGAGCGAGGTCGACGTGATCGGCCTGTGCGTACCGGCGAACGAGCCGGTCGGCCGGGGCGACCGCTTCATCACCGGCGAGCTGGCCAGCCTCAAGGCAACAGTGCTGGCGGTGGTCACCAAGACCGACCTGGTCGACAAGAAGCGGCTGGCCGAGCAGTTGCTCGCGGTGAGCGAGCTGGGCGAGTTCGCCGACGTGGTGCCGGTCAGCGCGGTCTCCGGCCATCAGGTCGACACGCTCGTCGACGTGATGACCGGCTACCTGCCGCCCTCGCCGCAGCTCTATCCGGACGACATGCTCACCGACGACCCGGAGCAGGTGCTCGTGGCGGAGCTGGTCCGCGAGGCGGCGCTGGAGGGCGTACGCGACGAGCTGCCGCACTCCATCGCCGTGGTGGTCGAGGAGATGATCCCGGAGGGCAACCTCACCAAGATCTACGCCGACGTGTACGTGGAGCGTTCGAGCCAGAAGGCCATCGTCATCGGCCACCGGGGCAGCCGCCTCAAGCACGTGGGCACCACCGCCCGGCGGCAGATCGAGGAGCTGCTCGGCACCCGGGTCTACCTCGACCTGCACGTACGCGTGGCGAAGGACTGGCAGCGCGACCCGAAGCAGTTGCGCAAGCTGGGCTTCTGACAGGCGGCCGGGGCGGGCCCCGGGGGTCGGTGATCAGGATCAGCCAGACCTATGGGACATCTCACTTTCCATAGGTGTTCTTGGCTGTTTCACAGCGTCCCGGAGCAGGGTAGGGACCATTGTCTCTGCCCCCGGACCCCGCCGTGAGCTGATGCGAAACCGCTATCTGGACCTGCTCCGCTTCCTGGCCATCCTGCGAGTCGTCACCTACCACGTCACCGGCTACGCCACGCTCACGCTGGTGTTTCCGGCGATGTCGGTGATGTTCGCCCTGGCCGGGTCGCTGATGGCGGCGTCACTCGACCGCAGCGGGGTACGCGCGGTCGGGCGCCGGCTGCGCCGCCTCCTGCCGTCGCTGTGGGTGGTGGCCGCGGTCTTCGTGCCGGCCATGCTGCTCACCGGGCTGACGTTCAGCCCGAAGGTGCTGCTCTGGCTCTTCCCGATCAGCGACCCGCCGGCCAACTACTGGGGTGGGCTGGCGCTCAGCCCCATCTGGTACCTGCGGGACTACCTGTGGTTCGTGCTCGCCTCGCCGTTCGTGCTCTGGCTGTTCCGCCGGGCGCCGCTGCCCACGCTCGCCGCCCCGTACCTGCTGCTGGTCGCGATCGAGATCGGCGTCCTGGCGAACCCGCCGACGGTGCTGCGCGAGTTCGGCCTCTACTTCGGCGCCTGGCTGCTCGGCTTCGCCCACCACGACGGGCTGCTGCGCCGGATGCGCAACCGGGTGCTGCTGCCGGTGGCCGCCGTGGTCGGCGCCGCCGGGCTGGCCTGGATCGTCACCCATCCGGGCCCGCGCGGATTCGACATCAACGACATCCCGCTGGGCAACGCGCTCTGGTCGGCCGCGTTCATCCTGGTGGCGATCGGCCGGGCCCCGGCCGGGGTGACCTGGGTCGACCGCGTGCCGGCGCTCGGCCGGGCGGTGACGGTGGTGAACCGGCGTGCGCTGACGATCTACCTCTGGCACATGCCGTTCGTGGTGCTCCTCACCCCGCTCGTCGGCCTGGTCGGCTGGTCGCCGCGCGACCCGGTGGGCCTGTGGCTGCGGGTGGGGCTGGTCTTCGCGCTCGTCGGCGTGGTGACGCTTCTGGTCGGCTGGGTCGAGGACGTCGCAGCCCGGCGTACCCCCGAACTGGTCCCCGGCAAGCCGCGGCGGACCGTGGCCGACCGGGCGGCGGCCGCCCCGGCCAGCCCGGCCCCCGCCGGGGCGGAGGACGCGCTGGTGAGCGTCGGGGCGCGGGTGCCGGCGCCGCGCCGCCCGGCCGAGGACCCCGGCCGGGGCGACGGCGTCCGGGCGGCCCGGCGGGACACGCCCGGCGGCGACTGAGCGGCCACCGGGCGCGGCCCGACTGAGCGGCCACCGGGCGCGGCCCGCCCAGGTGCGCCGTCCGCTCAGCGGGTGCTGACCGTGACGTTGCCGCTGGTGGCGGACGCTTCGAGCTGCACCGACGCTGTCGGGTCGTCGGTGACGCGCACGTCGGTGTCGCCGGACGTCGCGGTGGCGCGCACCCGGTAGCGGCCCGCCGGCACGGCCAGGTCCACGTCTCCGCTCGTGGCGTGCACCCGGGCCGGTGCCGGCTGGTCCAGCTCGACGACGATGTTGCCGGACGTGGTCTCGGCGTCGATCGCGGAGGCGAGCCGGCGGGCCTCGATGTCACCGGAGCGGGCACGCAGCCGCACCGGGCCGGCCGCCTCGACGACCCGGATGTTGCCCGACGTGGTGGAGGCGCGGACCTCGCCGGTGGCGCCCCTGATGGTCAGGTCGCCGGAGCTGAGCGTGAACTCCACCGCGCCGACGTCGCTGAGGTCGACGTTGCCCGAGCCGGTGCCGCCGTGCACCACCACGCCGGGCGGCGCGGTCACCTCCCAGGAGATGCTGCACCGGTGCCCGCAGTCGGTGGGCAGGACGAGTTCGTCTCCCTTGATCTCGTACCGGCTGGTCGGCTCGTCGCCCTGGTAGCGGACCACGCGCTTGATGCGTACCTGGTCGGCGGGGCCGTTCGCCCGGACCACGACGTCGCCGGCGCCGTCGTCGTCCACGGTGATCTTCGTGATCTTCGTCCGCTCCGTCTGGTCGAAGTCGAGGCGGCGGAACGAGAGGGTGTCACACCCGGCGAGGACGATGAGGGCGCTGGCCGCGGTGGCGGCCACCACGCCACGTAGCCGGAAAGCGCCACGTAGCCGGAAAGCGCCACGTAGCCGGAAAGCGCTGCGTAGCCGGGGAGCGGTGTGGAGCGAAGCCATGGCCAGCACACTAGGTCCGGCCCGACGCCCGGCACATCGGGGATCGCCCGACCGTCCACCCCGAGCCGACCCTGAGATCGCACCCGGAGGGAGAATGGCCTGATGGCCGGGTACCGCCGACAGCTCTACCGCGACGACGCGGTGGTGCTGCGTGTGCAGAAGCTGGGCGAGTCCGACCGCATCATCACGCTGTTCACCCGCCGGCACGGGCGGCTGCGCGCGGTCGCCCGGGGCGTGCGGCGCACCACGAGCCGGTTCGGCGCGCGGCTGGAGCCGTTCGGGCACGTCGACCTCCAGCTCGCCGGTGATCCCAAGGGCAACCAGGGCAGCTCGCTGCACACCGTCAGCCAGGTCGAGGCGATCGAGCTGTACGGCAAGCGGTTCCTCGGCGACTACCCCCGCTACACAGCGGCCAGTGCGATCGCCGAGACCGCCGAGCGACTCACCCCGGTCGAACGCGAGCCGTCGCTGCGGCTGTTCCAGCTCACCCTCGGCGCGATGAAGTCGCTGGCCCGGGGCGAACACGCCACCACGCTCGTGCTCGACGCGTACCTGCTGCGCGGCATGGCGTTCGCCGGCTGGGCGCCGGCGCTCGCCGCCTGCGCGGTGTGCGGCGAACCGGGCCGGCACCGCGCGTTCTCCGTACCGGCCGGCGGCGCCGTCTGCCCGGACTGCCGGCCCCCCGGCGCCGCCCACCCCGCGCCCGCCACGCTGGAGCTGATGTCCGCGCTGACCTCCGGCGACTGGGGGTACGCCGACGCCGCCGAGACCGGCGTACGCCGGGAGTGCAGCGGACTGGTCGCGGCGCACCTCCAGTGGCATCTGGAGCGCGCGCTACGCTCGCTGCCGCTGGTCGACCGGGGTGCCCCGGCGGCCGGCGCGGTCCCGTCGCCCGGCGGCGCGGGGCCGGATGTGGTCCCGCCGCGCTCCGGCGCCGGGCCCGTCGCCGGAGTGAACAGGGAGATGACCGAGTGATCCGATCGACGAGGGCGACCCGCCGCGAGCCGGTGCCGCCGACCCCGCACCCCTCCGGAGCCCGTCCGCCGGCGCTGCCGCCCGCCGCGGTGCCCCGGCACGTCGCCATCGTGATGGACGGCAACGGCCGCTGGGCCAAGGAGCGCGGGCTGCCCCGCACCAAGGGGCACGAGCAGGGCGAGCACAGCCTGTTCGACGCCGTCGAGGGCGCGATCGAGATGGGGATCCCCTACCTGTCGGCGTACGCGTTCTCCACCGAGAACTGGCGGCGCTCGCCGGACGAGGTCCGCTTCCTGATGGGCTTCAACAGGGACGTCATCCGCCGCCGCCGCGACCAGCTCGTCGACCTGGGCGTCCGGGTGGTCTGGTCGGGCCGTGCCGGCCGGCTGTGGAAGAGCGTCATCTCCGAGTTGCAGACCGCCGAGGAGATGTCGCGCGGCAACTCGACGCTGACGCTGCAGTTCTGCGTCAACTACGGCGGCCAGGCGGAGATCGCCGACGCCGCCGCCGGGATCGCCCGCGACGTCGCGGCCGGCCGGCTCGACCCGGCCAAGGTGAACGAGAAGACGGTGGCGCGCTACCTCTACCACCCCGAGGTGCCCGAGGTCGACCTGTTCCTGCGCCCCTCCGGCGAGCAGCGCATCTCCAACTTCCTGCTCTGGCAGACCGCGTACGCCGAGCTGGTCTACCTGGACACGCTCTGGCCCGACTTCGACCGCCGCCACCTCTGGTACGCCTGCGAGCTGTACGCCCAGCGCGACCGCCGCTTCGGCGGCGCCCTGCCCAACCCGGTCGCCCCGGGCGCCTGAGGTCACGCTTACCGACGGGCCGCGCTGGGTACCGATACCTCCAGACAGCAAACGCGGAGGTGAACCACATGATTCAGAAGCGGATCGCGCAGTGGGCGGTCATGGCGGTCGCCGTGCCGCTGGCGGCGGCCGGCGCGCGCCGGCTCAGCCACACCCTGGAGGCCCGTCGTGGCCCGTCCGGGGTGAGCCGTCTGCTGACCAAGGGCGCCGACCTGATCCGGCCGCAGAAGGCCAGGCGTCGCCGGTTCTTCTGACCGCGACGTCCGGCCCGACCGTGACGCCCCGCATCCGGCTTTCCCGCCGGGCGCGGGGCGTTCCGCTCTACGATCGGCGCAGGGCGCGCCGCCGGGTGCGCGCCCGCCACGGGGGTGGAGGATGCGCGATCTCCGGTACGAGATGACTGCTGCCCTGGCCGCCGCCGACCTGGTGGAGCCGGCCCGCCGGGACGCGGTGGCCGCACTGTGCGCCGACGTCGCCCAGCGGTGGTGCGCGGACCTCGGGCACACCCCGGCGGTCCGCTCCGGTGAGATCGGCGAACTGGCGTCGGGTGAGCCGGCCGCCGGCTGGGCGCCCGACCCGGACGGTCAGCGGGCCTGGTGAACCGTCCGGCGGGGCTGTCTGCGCGGCTCACGCCTCCACTTCGGAGCGGTCGCCCGCCCAGAGGGTGTGGAACGAACCGGCCCGGTCCACCCGGTGGTAGGTGTGCGCGCCGAAGTCGTCCCGCAGGCCCTGGATCAGCGCGGCCGGCAGCCGCTGCGCCCGCAGCGCGTCGAAGTAGGCCAGCGACGACCCGAAGGCCGGGGCCGGCACGCCCGCCCGGGCCGCGTCGGCCACCACCCGTCGCCAGGCCGGTACGCCGTCGCTGACCCGCTCGGCGAACCACGGCGCGACGAGCAGCGTCGACAGGTCCGGCTCCGCGTCGTACGCCTCCCGGATCCGGTCCAGGAAACCGGCCCGGATGATGCAGCCGCCCCGCCAGATGGTGGCCGTACCGCCCAGGTCGATGTCCCAGTCGTACTCCCGGCTGCCGGCCCGGATGTGGTCGAACCCCTGCGCGTACGCGACGATCTTGCTGGCGAGCAGTGCGCGGCGCACGTCCTCGACGAACGCGTCCCGGTCGTCCACCTGCCACTTCTCACCCGCGTCGGCGAACACCCGGCGGGCTGCCTCGCGCTGGTCGGCGTGCCCGGACAGCGACCGCGCGAATGTGGCCTCGGCGATGCCGGTGATCGGGATGCCGAGGTCGAGCGCGCTCTGCACGGTCCAGCGGCCGGTGCCCTTCTGCTCGGCCTGGTCGAGCACGATGTCCACGAACGCCTGGCCGGTGGCCGCGTCGGTGTGGCCGAGCACGTCGGCGGTGATCTCGATGAGGAACGACCCCAGCTCGCCGCCGTTCCACTCCCGGAAGATCTCCGCGATCTCCGCCGGGCTCGCCGACAGACCGGCCCGCAACAGGTCGTACGCCTCGGCGATGAGCTGCATGTCGGCGTACTCGATGCCGTTGTGGACCATCTTCACGAAGTGGCCCGCGCCGTCCGGCCCGATGTGCCGGCAGCAGGGCTCACCGTCCACCTGCGCGGCGATCTTCTCGAAGATCGGCCCGAGCTTGCGGTACGACTCGGCCGACCCGCCGGGCATGATGCTCGGACCGAGCAGCGCGCCCTCCTCGCCGCCGGACACTCCGGTGCCGACGAAGTGCAGCCCGTGCGCGCGCAGCGCCTCCTCCCGGCGGCGGGTGTCGGCGAAGTGCGCGTTGCCGCAGTCGACGACGATGTCGCCCTCCTCCAGCAGCGGGACCAGTTCGTCGATCACCGCGTCGGTGGGCGCGCCGGCCTTCACCATCACGATCACCGCGCGGGGCCGCTCCAGCGAGCCGACGAAGTCCGCGAGCGACTCCGACGGCACGAACGTGCCCTCGTCACCGTGCTCGGCGACCAGGCTGCGGGTACGTTCCGGCGACCGGTTGTGCACCGCCACGGCGAAGCCGTTGCGGGCCAGGTTCCGGGCCAGGTTGCGGCCCATCACCGCCAGACCGGTGACCCCGATCTGCGCCGTCGCCTGCTCTGCCATGCGTACCGCCACCTCTCGTTCGTGCTGCCGTTCTGCGACCGTATCGCGGTCGCCGGGGGAGCGGGCGGGGACGTCAACAGGGCGTGATCGCCGGGTGGCCGTGCGTCTCGCGCGGGCGCGTTCGCGTTCTCTCCCGGTAAATCGGGTGCGGGTTTCCGGGCGGCGGGATAGCGTTGCCGCATGCGTAAGTGACGCCCCACCTCCGAGCCCGGTCCACCGCCGCCAGTGCCGTGGACCCGTCCTGCTCCGGGCGTCCGCATTCCTTCCCGCCACCGTCGGTCGCGGTGTCTGTCGTGATCGGAACGCACCGGAGCCCCCGCTCGGCGCGTCCCGGTCGGCGCGCCCGCACGACAGGAGGCCCGCGAATGCCCGCGAAGCGCAATCCGAAGAAGTCCCGCAAGCAGTCGTCGCCGCAGGTGACCCCGCCGAAGCTCGACGCGCTCACGGTGACGCCACCCGCGGTGGTGCTCCCCACGGAGCCGGTGGCGTCCGCCGTGTCCCCGGACTCGGTGTCGCCCTCGGATTCCCCGGAGATCCCGGTGCTGCCGGGCGCATCCGCGACGCCGCCCCGGTCCGGCCCACCGGCAGGGCGGCAGGCCCGGTTCACCGGGCGTAGTCAGCGCGCCGGCCAGACCCGGTTCTACGCCTTCCGCCGCAGCTGACCGACAGCCCTTCCCGGCCAGCCGCTCACCGGGCAGGCCCCTCATCGGGGGCCTGCCCGGGCGTCCCCCCGGAGATCTTGGACGATTCCGGCCCCTAGAGGCGCCATCCCGTACCAAGATCCACTCCAGCCGTGTCGATCATGAAGTTGGCGGCGACAAAACGGGCAACCGGTGCCGTCAACTTCATGATCAACAGGGCGAGGGTGGGCAGGGTGAGGGTGGGCGGGGACGGGGAGGCGGGGCGGGCCCGGGGTCAGCCGATCAAGGGGCGGAAGGTGCCCAGGGCGATGCTTGTGGCCAGGGCACCGCCGGCCAGCAGCGCGGCGCCCGCCACGAGCAGGGCGTCGGCGCGGGTGAAGCGCTGCGGGCGGGCCACGGTGCGCGGCGTACCCGCGTCGAAGCCCCGGGCGTCCATCGCCACGGCCAGCCGGGTACCCCGCCGGATCGCGCCCACCAGCAGCGTGAACGCGGTGGACGCGAACAGCCGCAGCTTCGCCACCGGGTTGCGGCCGGCGTCCACGCCGCGGGCCCGGCGGGCCATGCTGATCATCCGCCACTCCTGTTCCAGCAGCGGCACCATCCGGAACGCGGCGAGCGCCCCGATGGCGAACCGGGCGGGCGTCTTCGCGTTCTGGATCAACGCGTCCGCCAGGTCCGTCGGGTCGGTGGTGGCGAACACGACGATGCCGGGCAGCGCCACGGCGAGCATCCGCAGCACCAGGCCCAGCGCGGTGACGAGAACGCCCTCGGTGACCAGGACCGGACCGGCCTCGACCAGCACCCGGCCGGAGCGGTCGGCCGCGAAGAGCACCAGCGTGATCAGGATGCCGACGGCGCCGGCGAGCAGCGGCCAGGCCCGGCGGGCCAGCACCCGATAGCGGACCCCGAACAGCGGCAGCACCGCGAGTTCGACGGCGATGGCGATGGCCGGGGCCACCGGGTCGAGCGTCGCCACCAGGATCAGCGTGAAGACCACAGCGGCGGCCAGCTTCGCCACCGGGTTGCGCCGGGCCAGCGGGGCGCCGGGTGCGGCGACCGGTTCGAGGCCGATCACGTGGCCACCCCGGCGGGGGAGCGGTGCAGGGTGAGCGTCGTGTCGGCCAGCGCGGCGACGAAGTCCTCGTCGTGGGTCACCGCGACCACGCCGTGCCCGGCGTCGCGCAGCTCGGCGAGCAGGTCGACCAGCTCCAGCCAGGTCCGCCGGTCCTGGCCGAACGTGGGCTCGTCGCAGATCAGCAGGCGGGGCGCGGTGGCCAGGGCCGTCGCCACACTCAGCCGCCGCGCCTCCCCACCGGAGAGGGTGTACGGGTTGGCGCCGGCCAGCCGGTCCAGCCGCAACCGGTGCAGCAGCTCGTCGACGGTGGCGGTCACCGCCGACTCGGGCCGGCCGGTGCGGCGCGGGCCGAGCGCCAGCTCGTCGCGGACCGTGGCGGTGACGAACTGGTGTTCCGGGTCCTGGAACACCGAACCGATCCGGCGTACCAGCGCGGGTGCCCGCCAGCGGTGCGGGGGAGTACGCGCGTCCCGCCCGGCGAGTGCCGCCGACGCGGTGACGGCGCCCGTGCCGGGCTTCAGCAGGCCGCCCAGGAGCAGCGCCAGTGTGGACTTGCCGGCGCCGTTGGGGCCGAGGACGGCGAGCGCCTCGCCGGCGCGTACCCGGAGATCGGTGGGGTCGAGCCGGGGCGGCAGGCCGAGCCGCTCCGCGGTGAGCAGCACGTCGCCGGGCGGCGTGGTGGCGTGCCGGGGTGGCGCGACGTGGCCGGGTACCCAGACCCCGGCGGTGGCCAGCGCGTCGCCGTGCGCGGCGAAGACCGCCTCGGGCGGCCCGTCGGCGCGCACCCCGCCGCCGGGTTCCAGCACCACGACGCGGTCGACCAGCGGCAGTGCCTCGGTGACCCGGTGCTCGACCAGGACCATCGTGGTGTCCGGGTCGAGCGCGTTCGCGACGGCCCGGCGGATCAGGGTGGCACCGGCCGGGTCGAGGTTGGCGGTGGGCTCGTCGAGCAGCAGCAGCCCGGGACGCAGCGCGAGCGTGCCGGCCAGCGCCAGCCGCTGCTGCTCGCCGCCGCTGAGCGCTGCGGTGGGGCGGTCCCTGTCGTACGGGAAGCCGACCCGGTGCAGCGCCTCGTCGACGCGGGGCCAGATCTCCCCGGCGGGTACGCCACGGTTCTCCAGCCCGAACGCCACGTCGTCGCCGGAGCGGGCCATCACGAGCTGGGTCTCCGGGTCCTGGAAGACGATGCCGACGCGCTCGCGGGCCTTGCGCGGGTCCAGCCCGTCGATCTCGACGGTGCCCTCCTGCTCGCCGGAGTCCTCCGGCAGCAGCCCGGCCAGCGCGGCCAGCAGCGTGCTCTTACCGGCGCCGGAGGGTCCGAGCAGCAGCACCCGCTCGCCGCTCTCCACGCGCAGATCCACCCCGCGCAGAGCCCAGCGTTTCCGTCCCCCGTGCCGCCACCCGAACCCCCGCAGCACCACCCCGCTCACCGCCCACCCACCCCCTCTTCTCCGTCGATCATGAGGTTGACGGCGATGACGGGTGCCGAAACGGCCGCCAACTTCATGATCGACACGATGGAGGCGTCAGACCAGGGCTCGGTCGCGGCCGGCGGGGAAGCGGTCCAGGACGCCGGTGTTCGCCAGCGCGCGGGTGAGGACGTGCGCGCCGAAACCGGCGACGATCGTGGCGCTGACGATCGTGATCAGCGCGTACGGGAGGCGGTAGGAGGCGAAGTCGAACGCCTTGTTCCAGTAGACGAAGTCGAAGATCGCCGCGCCGAGGCCGGTCAGCGCGCCGGCCAGCACCGCCACCGGCAGTCGGAACGAGCGGTACCGGAACGCGGCGAAGGCCAGCTCGGCGCCGATGCCCTGCATCAGGCCCTGGAGGATCACGATGCTCGCCCACTGGCTGCCCAGCAGGGCCGAGATGATCGCGGCCACCGTCTCGCAGTACAGCGCGGCGCCCGGCTTGCGGATGATCAGGCCGGCGAGCACCGCCGGGATCAGCCAGACGCCGTAGAGCACGGCCTGTGCCGGCGGGAAGAACGCGAACGCCGCGTCGGTGGCGCTCCAGAGCAGGCCCCAGGCCCAGAAGACGACGCCGAAGGCGACGGCGATGACCGAGGCGACGACGATGTCGACGGTACGCCAGCGGTTGCTGTCGGTGTGGTTCACGGTTGGCTCCCAGTTCGTCGAGGTGAACCAGGAGAAGACGCACGCCGCGCCCGGTGGTCACCGGACGGCGACGCGGCTGGAGGTCGACCGAACTCCCTGCGCTGGCATTACCCAGATCAGGTTCGAGGGTCTGCGGGCACCGGCCCGCACTCTCAGCGCTGTGCGCTCCCCTGTCGGATGTGAAGTTGTCTCGTCGCAGACGCTAGCACCGACCACGGGCCCCGGCCCAGCAGGGCGAGTGTCGGTATGGTGGCGATCATGCTGGTGGATGCGCGGGGACTGACGTTCGAGGTACGCGCCGGCGGCCCCGAGGACGGTGACCCGGTCCTGTTGCTGCACGGCTTTCCGCAGCACTCCGGTGAGTGGGACGCGGTCACGCCCGCGCTGCACGCCGCCGGGCTGCGCACGTACGCGCTCGACCAGCGCGGCTACTCGCCCGGCGCGCGTCCGGCGGACGTCGGGGCGTACCGGATTCCGGAGCTGGTGGCCGACGCGGCCGCGGTGCTCGACGCGCTCGGGGTGACAGGCGCCCACGTGGTCGGCCACGACTGGGGCGCCATCGTGGCGTGGGGGCTGGCGGCGGCGCACCCGGAGCGGGTGCGGACGCTGACCGCGGTGTCGGTGCCGCACCCGGCCGCGATGGGGCACGCGCTCGCCACCGACCCGCGGCAGAAGGTCAAGTCCGCGTACATCGCGTTGTTCCGCAAGCCCGGTACGGCGGAGAAGGTGCTGCTGGCGTGGAACGGCGCCACGCTGCGCAAGCTGCTGAGCGGAGTGGGCGACGCCGACGTGGTGGCCCGGTACGCCGAGCCGATGCGCGAGCCGGGGGCGTTGACGGCGGCGCTGAACTGGTACCGCGCGATGACCGGTGCGGACATGAAGGCGGTCGCCCCGGTCGGGGTGCCGACCACGTTCGTGTGGAGCGACAAGGACGTGGCGATCGGCCGGACGGCCGCGCAGGCGTGCGCCGCGCACGTCACCGGTGACTACCGGTTCGTGACGCTGTCCGGCGTCAGCCACTGGATCCCGGACGAGGCGCCCGGCCCGCTGGCCGAGGCGATCCTCGCCCGGTGCGCGGGAACGGAGGAGGCATGACGGTGAGCGCCGAGGCGTACCTGGCGGTGGTGACCGAGACGATCGGCCGGGTCGCCGCCGAGCAGCGGCAGAACGTGGCCGACGCGGCCGACCTGATCGCGGCGGCGCTGCGCGCCGACGGTGTGGTGCACGCGTTCGGCACCGGGCACTCCGAGGCGCTGGCCATGGAGATCGCCGGCCGGGCCGGCGGGCTGGTGCCCACCAACCGGATCGCGCTGCGTGACCTGGTGCTGATCGGCGGCGACCCGGCCGACGTGCTCGGCCCGAAGCTGGAACGCGACCCGGCGGTGGCGCACCGCCTCTACGAGCTGGCGCCGATCCGGCCGCAGGACGTGTTCGTGCTGGCCTCGAACTCGGGCGTGAACGGGGCGATGGTCGAGTTCGCGTCCATCGTGAAGGAACGTGGGCACGGCCTGGTGGCGATCACGTCGGCACAGCACTCGGCGCGGATGACCTCGCGGCACCCGTCCGGCCGCAAGCTGGCCGACTTCGCCGACGTGGTGCTGGACAACGGCGCCCCGTACGGCGACGCCACGCTGCCGCTGCCGGGCGGCGGCGCGGTCGGCGCGGTCTCCTCGATCACCGCGGCGCTGCTCGCCCAGCAGATCGTCGCCGAGGTGGTGGCCCGGCTGGTCGCGGCGGGGCAGCGCCCGCCGGTCTACCTGTCCGCGAACATCACCGGCGGCGACGAGCACAACGCCGAGCTGGAGGCGCGGTACGCGGGCCGGATCCGCCGCGGTTCCTGAACCGGTTTCGTGATCATCCGTACGGGGCACAGGCGGTCCTGCCGGTGGGCGTTCACCCGCCGGCCGTGCCGTCTCCCGGGGAGGTCCGCGAGTGTCCAAGGAATCCGAGAAGCAGCGCTGGCAGCGCAACTTCGCCGATCTGTTGCAGGAGCTGCGGGTCGCGCAGACCGGCGTGCAGATCCTCTTCGCCTTCCTGCTGACGCTGCCGTTCAGCAACGGGTTCGGCCGGACCACGGAGTTCCAGCGCGACGTCTACATCGTGGCGCTGCTGACCGCCGCCGCGTCCGCCGCGATGATCATTTCTCCGGTCGCGTTCCACCGGGCGCTGTTCCGGCAGGGGCGTAAGCCGGAGCTGGTCCGGTTCGCCCACCGGATGGCCACCGGCGGCCTGTTCTTCATGCTGATCGCGATGGTCAGCTCGGTCCTGCTGGTCACCGACTTCGTGCTGGACCGGCCGATCGCGTTCCTGCTCAGCGCGCTCACCGGCCTCTGGTTCCTGATCTTCTGGGCCATCCTGCCGTTCAGCCGGCGCAACTGGGGTGAGGACGACATCGACGACGAGGACGACAACCCGCAGACGCTCACCGACTGACCGTCCGCCAAATCGAACGTGCACGCAGCGCTACCCCTGGGTAACACCCGGGGGTAGCGTCGTTTTCGTCGAACGCGTCGACGCAGCCGGACCGACGAGGAGGCAGCCGTGGCCACGACACAGAACAGCCGGCCCGAGTCACCAGACGGCGCGGGGCCGCTGCCCGCCGAGGCGGGCCAGGTCTCCGAGAAGGAGGCCCGGCAGGTCGCCGAGGCCGCCCGCGAGTCGGCCTGGGACCGGCCCAGCTTCGGCAAGGAACTGTTCCTCGGCCGCTTCCGGCTCGACCTGATCGACCCGTGGCCCCGCCCCGATCCGGCCGAGGTGGCCCGCGCCGACGAGTTCCTCGGCTCGCTGCGCGCGTACCTGACGTCCGAGGTGGACGGCGAGGCGATCGAGCGGGACGCGCGCATCCCCGACGAGGTGTTCCACGGCCTGGCCGGGCTCGGCACGTTCGGCATGAAGATCGACCGTCAGTACGGCGGGCTGGGGCTGAGCAACCTGCACTACTGCCGGGCGCTGATGCTCGTCGGCTCGGTGAACCCGGCGGTCAGCGCGCTGCTCTCCGCGCACCAGTCGATCGGCGTGCCGCAGCCGCTGAAGATGTTCGGCACGCCCGAGCAGAAGGAACGGTTCCTGCCCCGGCTCGCCGCCGGTGAGGTCTCCGCGTTCCTGCTCACCGAGCCGGACGTCGGCTCCGACCCGGCCCGGCTCGCCACCACCGCCGAGCCGACCGCCGACGGCACCGGCTACCGGCTCAACGGGGTGAAGCTCTGGGCCACCAACGGCACGCTCGCCACGCTGCTGGTGGTGATGGCCCGGGTGCCGGCCGGCGAGGGGCGGCGCGGCGGCATCACCGCGTTCGTGGTGGAGGGCGACAGCGACGGCATCACCGTGGAGCGGCGCAACTCCTTCGTCGGGTTGCGCGGCCTGGAGAACAGCCTCACCCGGTTCCACGACGTGTTCGTGCCGAAGGAGAACGTGATCGGCGGTGAGGGCAAGGGCCTCAAGATCGCGCTGACCACGTTGAACACCGGCCGGCTCTCGCTGCCTGCCATGTGCGTCGGCGCCGGGAAGTGGGCGCTCAACGTGGCCCGCGAGTGGGCGGCGGACCGGGTCCAGTGGGGCCGCCCGGTGGGCGAGCACGAGGCGGTGGCGAAGAAGCTGGCCTTCATCACCGCCACCACGTACGGCATGGAGTCCATGCTCGACCTGTCCTGCATGCTCGCCGACGACGACCGCAACGACATCCGGATCGAGGCGGCGCTGGTCAAGCTCTACGCCAGCGAGATGGCCTGGCGGATCGCCGACGAGCTGATCCAGATCCGCGGTGGGCGCGGCTACGAGACGGCCGACTCGCTCGCCGCCCGGGGGGAACGGCCGGCCGCTGTCGAGCAGCTCCTGCGCGACCTGCGGATCAACCGGATCTTCGAGGGCTCCACCGAGATCATGCACCTGCTGATCGCCCGCGAGGCGGTCGACGCGCACCTGTCCGTCGCGGGCGACATCATCGACCCCGACGCGGGGCTGGGCCGCAAGGCGAAGGCGGGTGCGCGGGCCGGCGCCTTCTACGCGAGGTGGCTGCCCACGCTCGCCGTCGGCAAGGGGCAGACGCCCGGGGCGTACCAGGAGTTCGGGCCGCTGGCCGGGCACCTGCGCCACGTCGAGCGGGCCTCCCGCAAGCTGGCCCGGTCGACGTTCTACGCGATGTCGCGGTGGCAGGGGAAGATGGAGCGCAAGCAGGCGTTCCTCGGCCGGGTGGTCGACATCGGCGCGGAGCTGTTCGCGATGAGCGCGGTCTGCGTCCGGGCCTACGCCGAGCGGGACGCGCACCCGGAGAACGTCGAGCTGGCCGACCTGTTCTGCCGGCAGGCGCGGCTGCGCGTCGACGAGCTGTTCACCGGCCTGTGGTCGAACACCGACTCGGTCGACGTGGCCGCCGCCAAGCGGATCGTCGCCGGCCGGTACGCCTCGGTGGAGGAGGGTGTCGTCACCCCGCCCGCCGACCTGCCCTGGGTGGCCCGCTGGGAGCCGGGGCCGTCCACCGAGCAGGACGTACGCCGTCGCATCCCGCCCGCCGGCTGACCCCGCTCCGCCCGCCCGGCGGTCGTCCCACCCGGACGGCCGCCTGGGCGGTCAGCGCGCGATCGCCCAGGCCAGGATGCCGGCCAGGATCAGGCCGTTGAGGCCGGCCAGCACCAGGTACGCCGACGGCGGGATCTTGCGGCCCTTGCGGACGAAACTCACCAGCACGCCTGCGTACCCCAGCAGCAGCACGGCGACGACGATCAGGAAGTACAGCACCGGCACACCTTACCGGCCGCCGCGCAGCCCCAGTTCGCGCAGCTCCAGCGCGGCGAGCGCGTCGACGGTCGCGTCGTCGCCGCGCCGCCACGCCTCGGCGACGTCGGGCGCGATCCGGGTCAGCTTCGACAGCGGCTGACCGGCCAGCGCGCGCAGCGCCAGCAGGTCCCGGCCGGCCGGGACGCCCGCCAGTGCCTTCGCCGCGCCGGCCCGGCGCATCCAGCGCAGGCGCAGCGGCAGCCAGCCGAACAGCACCAGGCCGAGCGGGAACACCAGCACCGCGACGGTCAGCCCGAGCGCGAGCTGCCCGACCAGCTCCTGCTGGTCGCGGCCCGCCTCGGCGACCGAGCGGGCGGCGTCGGCGGCCCGGGTGAACGGCGCGGTCAGCTCGTCGCCGACGATCGGCACCCGGCCGACCTTGCCGCCGGCGTCGGCCAGGTTGTCGGCGAGTCCGCCGCCGGCCCCCTCCAGCTTCTGCCCCGGTACGGCGAGCTTCTCGACCACGTCGTGCAGCCACAGCGCGAAGCGGATCGCCGCGTACACCCAGACGACCACGAGCAGGTCGGTGAGGAACTGGCGGACGGCGGTGGGAAAACGGTCGGCGTAGATCTTCACGCCGGATAGCGTCCCACGGCGCGGGCGCGTCGGCACGTGGCCGATTTCCCGCTCAGTGCGACCCTTCACCGGCGTGACTGACCGCGTCCGCCACGATGTGCGCGACGTGGTCGTCGACCAGCGCGTACGCGATCTCCCGGCCGCGCCGCGACCCGCGCACCACCCCGGCGCCCCGCAGCACCCGCAGGTGCTGGGAGACCAGCGGCTGCGGCGCGCCGAGCTTCTCGACCAGCTCGTGCACGCAGCGTTCGCCCTCGGCCAGCTCGCTGACGATCGCGAGCCGGATCGGGGCCGAGAGCGCGCGCAGCAGGTCACCCGCACCCTCGAAGGCGTCGTACCCGTTCGTGCCGGTCACCCTGTAACGGTAACCAATCCCAGCTGCGCCGGCGGGCAGGGCCTCACCGCAGCAGCACCTCGTGCTCGACCGGCTCGGGCGGCGGCGTGGCCCGGTCGGCCCGCACCCGCCGCCGCAGCGCCCGCACACCGGCCGCCGCCAGCGCGACCAGCAGGAACGAGCCGATCGCCACGAGCACCACCGACGCGCCGGGCGCGGTGTCGGCGGTGGCGGCCACCCAGACCCCGGTGCCGGCCGCGAACAGGCCCAGCGCCATGGCCGCCGTCATGGTCGAGCGGAAGCCCCGGGTCACCTGCTGCGCGGTCGCCACCGGCACCACCATCAGCGCGCTGATCAGCAGCACCCCGACCGCCCGCATGGCGATGGTCACCGTGACCGCGGTGCCGACCGCGATGAGCAGGTTCAGCGCCCGCACCGGCAGGCCGGACACCCGGGCGTACTCCTCGTCGTGGCAGACCGCGAACAGCGCCGGGCGCAGCACCAGCATGGTCACCAGCAGCACCACGCCGAGCACCCCGATGGTGATCAGGTCGGTGCGGGAGGTGGTGGTCAGCGACCCGAACAGGTACGCGTTGAGCGACCCGCTGCTGGCGTCGGACAGCCCGACCAGCATCACGCCACCGGCGATGCCGCCGTAGAACAGCAACGCCAGCGCCAGGTCGCCGGAGGTGCGCCCGTACGCGCGGACCAGCTCGATCACGACCGCGCCGAGCGTCGCGGCGATCACCGCCACCAGCACGGGGGAGCGGTTGAGCAGCAGTCCCGCGCCGACGCCGGTGAGCGCCACGTGCCCGAGCCCGTCACCGATCAACGCCAGCCGGCGCTGCACCAGGTAGATGCCGAGCGCCGGGGCGGCCAGCCCGATGATCAGCGCGCCGACCAGGGCGCGGAGCATGAAGTCGTACTGAAAGAGATCCATCTCAGATGCCTGTCCAGAGCCGGGCGGGCTCCTCGTCGCAGTGCGGGTGCACGTGCTCGTGGTCCGGGTCGGCGTGGTGGCCGGCCGGTTCGGGCACCGCGCCGTCGTGGGCGATCCCGCCCTGGTGCACCACCACGGCCCGGCTGATCAGCGGGCGCAGCGGGCCCAGCTCGTGCGCGACGAGCACGACCGTGCCGCCGCCGTCGCGGAACGCGCGCAGCGCCCCGGCGAACGCCTCCTGGCTGGCCGCGTCCACCCCGGCGGTCGGCTCGTCCAGCACCAGCAGCTCCGGCCCGCCGGCCAGCGCGCGGGCGATCAGGGTGCGCTGCTGCTGGCCGCCGGAGAGCGTGGACACCGGGTCACCGGCCCGGTCGCCGAGCCCGACCGCGTCCAGCGCCGCCGCCACCGCCTCCCGGTCCGCCCGCCCGGCCGGACGCAGCACGCCCCGGCGGGCCAGCCGCCCGGACGCCACCACCTCGCGCACGGTGGCTGGTACTCCGCTGCCCGCGCCGAGCCGCTGCGGCACGTACCCGATGCGGTGCCACTGCCGGAAGCGGCGCTGCGGCGTGCCGAACAGGGCGACCGACCCGGCGCCGACCGGCACCAGGCCGAGCGCGGCGCGCACGAGCGTCGACTTGCCGGAGCCGTTGGCGCCGAGCACGGCGACCACCTCGCCGGCGGTCACTGTCAACGAGACGTCCCGCAGCACCGGGCGGCCGTCGTAGCCGACTGTGGCGTGCGCGATCTCGATCACGGGTGAGGTCATGAACAGTCCAGAGCGGTTCGCAGGGTCTGCAGGTTGGTGCGCATCGCGGAGAGGTAGTCGCCGTCGGCGGGCGGGCCCTCCAGCGGGTCCAGGACGGCCGTCTTCGCCCCGACCTCACGCGCGATCGTCTCGGCGACCTTCGGGCTGACCAGGGTCTCGAAGAAGATCGTGCCGGCCTGGTGCTCCCGGGCCTCCTCGGCGACCTCGGCGAGGCGCTTCGGGGACGGCTCGGACTCCGGGGTGAGCCCGCTGATGCCGATCTGTTCCAGCTGGTAGCGCTCGGTCAGGTAGCCGAACGCGGTGTGGCTGGTGACGATCTCCCGGCGCTGGCAGGTGCGCAGGCCGTCGGCGTACTCGGTGTCCAGCTTCGTCAGCTCGGTGCGCAGCGCGCCGGCGCGGGCGGTGTAGTCGGCGGCGTGGTCCGGGTCGGCCTTGCCGAGGCGCTCGGCGAGCTTGTCGCCGATGGTGGCCAGCCGGGTCGGGTCGAGCCAGACGTGCGGGTCCTTGCCGCCGCCCTCCTCGGCGTGCCCGGCCTCGCCCTCGTGATCGTGGTCGTGGCCACCGGCGGCCGCGTCCCGCAGCGGCGTCACGCCCGCCACGTCGAACGCGCGGTCGCCGCCGTTCTGCTCCACCGCCTCGTCCACCGCCGGCTGGAAGCCGCTGAGGTAGACGACCACGTCGGCGTCGACGACCTGGCCGACCTGCCGCGGGTTGAGTTCCAGGTCGTGCGGCTCGGCGCCGGGCTTGGTCAGGTTGCTGACCGCGACCGTGTCGCCGCCGATCCGCTCGGCCAGGAACTGGAGCGGGTAGAACGCGGCCACCACGTCGACCCTGCCCGGCTCGCTCGCGCCGCCTGTGCCGTCCGCGCAGGCGGTCAGGCCGGCGGCGGCGAGCAGGGCGGCGGCTGCGGCGGTCAGGATACGGCGAGGTGCACGAACGGTCATGGGCTCAACTGTCCGCGACAACGAAAACTATTGTCAAAAACGCATGATTGCATGTCAGCGCAGGTCAGCTCGGTTCTGCTTTCCCGAGTCAGCCGACCATGAGCTTCGCCAGCGCCACCGCGATCAACAAGGTGAGCATCACCAGCCGGAGCATCCGGGTCGCCGGGGCCTGCACCGGCCAGGTGACCGACATCAGCCAGACCAGCACGCCGGCCAGCACGAGCAGCAGGACGCCGCCCGCCGGGCCGGGCGCGAAAAGGCCGACAAGCACCAGGGCCAGCGCGGCCAGGAACACCGCCGTCGGGTTGAGCCGTGCCAACCGGGACAGCACAGGACTCTGCGTACGCTGCATGCCACAAACTCTACGAGGAGGAACCCCGTGCTGGTCACCAACCGCTTCGTGGTGGAAGCCGAAACGGTGGATGAGTTCACCCGTGCGGCGCACGCCGCGCTGGCCGCGCTCGCCGCCCGCCCCGGCTACCTGCGCGGTGAACTGCTGCGGGCGCTCGACGACCCGGACCACTGGGTCCTGATCACCGAGTGGGAGTCGGTCGGTGCGTACCGGCGGGCGCTCGGCGGATTCGACGTCAAGGTCACCGCCGTGCCGCTGCTCGCCCGATCGGTGGACGAGCCGTCGGCGTACGAGACGCTCGCCAGCGCCGCCCCCGAGGGTGAGATCGTCGTCGTCGCCAGCGATCGCGCCGCAGGTCCGTATCGCTGAGTGCCGGGGCACTACCCTGGCGCGTATGACCGCTCCCGGACCGGCCGCGCCACCCCCGTCATCCGTTCCGCCCGCGCTGCCGGCGGAACACGGGGTGCCCGCGCCGCCGCAGGGGCCCGGCGCCGCGCCGCCGTTCGCCGCCCCGCCCACCGAGGGCGGGCGGACCCGGCTCTGGCTCGGCCTCGGCGCGGGCGCGCTCGCAGTGCTGATCTGCTGCGGTGGGGGCGGGGCGGCAGTGGTCGGCCTGGCGGTGAGCAACGCCCAGGCGATCGGTGAGCAGGGCCGGGCGGTCACGAACGACTACTACCAGGCGCTCGTGGCCCGGGAGTGGTCCAAGGCGTACGACACGCTCTGCGACGACATCCGGCGACGCGAGCCCCGGCGCGAGTTCGAGCGCCGGGTGGCGACCGAGCCGCAGATCTCCGGCTACCGGGTGGGCGAGGTCGACCTCACCACGCTCACCGTGCCGGTGGACGTCACGCTCGCCGGCGGCCGGCGGGAGGCGCAGACCGTGACGCTCGCGCCGGACCAGCAGACGGGCGGCGTGGAGGTCTGCGGGGTGAGCTGACCGGCCCCCGGTATTCTGCTGGGCTCGGGACGGACACGGTCGTACCGTTGTCCCGAACAGCCCGGTTCCATCCATCTCAACCGCGCCGACCGCCAGCCGGCGTAGGAGGAAACATGCCAGCCGACCGTATCGACGCCGTCACCAGCCTCGCCAAGCGCCGGGGCTTCGTCTTTCCCTCCAGCGAGATCTACGGGGGCACCCGGTCGGCGTGGGACTATGGTCCGCTCGGCGTCGAGCTGAAGGAGAACGTCCGCCGGCAGTGGTGGCGGACCATGGTGCAGCAGCGCGACGACGTCGTCGGCCTCGACTCGGCGGTCATCCTGGCCCGCAAGGTCTGGGAGGCCAGCGGCCACATCGCCGAGTTCGTCGACCCGCTGACCGAGTGTCAGTCCTGCCACAAGCGGTTCCGGGCCGACCACCTGGAAGAGGCGTACGAGGCCAAGCACGGCAAGCCGCTGACCTCGCTGACGGAGCTGAACTGCCCCAACTGCGGCAACAAGGGCACCTTCACCGAGCCGAAGATGTTCAACGGCCTGATGAAGACCTACCTGGGCCCGGTGGAGAGCGACGAGGGCATGCACTACCTGCGCCCGGAGACCGCCCAGGGCATCTTCGTCAACTACAAGAACGTGGAGACGGTCGCCCGCAAGAAGCCGCCGTTCGGCATCGCGCAGACCGGCAAGTCGTTCCGCAACGAGATCACCCCGGGCAACTTCATCTTCCGGACCCGTGAGTTCGAGCAGATGGAGATGGAGTTCTTCGTCGAGCCGGGCACCGACGAGCAGTGGCACGAGTACTGGCTCTCCGAGCGCTGGAACTGGTACCTCGACCTGGGCCTGTCCGAGGAGAACCTGCGCTTCTACGAGCACCCCAAGGAGAAGCTCTCCCACTACTCGAAGCGCACCGTCGACATCGAGTACCGGTTCCGGTTCGGCGGCAGCGAGTTCGCCGAGCTGGAGGGCATCGCCAACCGCACCGACTTCGACCTTGCCACGCACAGCAAGCACTCCGGCGTCGACCTGTCGTACTTCGACCAGGGCAAGGGCGAGCGCTGGATGCCGTACGTGATCGAGCCGGCCGCCGGCCTCACCCGCGCGGTGCTGGCGTTCCTGCTCGAGGCGTACGACGAGGACGAGGCGCCGAACACCAAGGGCGGCGTGGACAAGCGCACCGTCATGCGGTTCGACCCGCGCCTGGCCCCGGTCAAGGTCGCCGTGCTGCCGCTGTCGCGCAACGAGGCGCTGTCGCCGAAGGCCAAGCAGCTCGCCACCGACCTGCGCAAGCGCTGGGTGGTCGAGTTCGACGACTCGCAGGCGATCGGCCGCCGCTACCGCCGGCAGGACGAGATCGGCACGCCGTTCTGCGTCACAGTCGACTTCGACACGCTCGACGACAACGCGGTCACGGTCCGGAACCGGGACACGATGACCCAGGAGCGCGTCTCCCTGGACCAGGTCGAGCGCTACCTGATCGAGCGCCTGCCCGGCTGCTGAGCTGATGTAAGGAAGGGCCCCTTCTTAACGCCTCGCGTAGAGAAGGGGCCCCTTCTTAACACCCCTCATCCGGGGGAGATCGGCTCCGCCCGTACGCCGGTCCCGGCGCCCAGCCCGCGCCGGGCCGCGTACGCGTCCTCCACCATCCGCCGCACACGGCCCGGCTCCCGGCGGATCTGCGCCGGCGTGAAGTGCAGGATGAGCACCCCGTACCGGCTCAGCTCGTTGTGCCGGTCCAGCGTCCGCGCCCAGTCGTTCGGGCTGAGGTGGTACTCCCGCGAGTCGACCTCCAGCGCCACCGCGCAGTCGGCGAGGTAGCCGTCCGGCGTCGGCAGGCGGGTGCCGTCGGCCGCCGACAGCCGCGGGTTCCACAGGATCCCGCCGAGCACGCCGCTGCCGCCCAGGCACTCCCGCAGTTCCGTTTCCGGCGCCGAGCGGACCCCGTCGGTGATCTCCGCGAACGCCTTCCGGATCAGGGCGGTGCGGCTGCGCCGGGCCCGGCGGATCTCCGCGTCCAGGCTGTCCAGGTCGGTGAAACCGCGCTGCACGGCCTCGGCCACCGTCGCCCGTACCGGCCGCAGCCGGCGCAGGTCGCGGGCCGCGTCCACGACCGCCCTGGCCGGCGAGCACACCGGGTACAGCGCGGTCCGCCGGGCCCGCGGATCAAGCTCCAGGGCCCGCGCGATCACCGCGTGACCGGCCGAGCGGCGCCGCACGTGGTGCGGCAGGATCAGGTGTACGTCAGCGGTGCGCGGACTGTGCCGGAAGCCGTACCAGATCAGGGCGGCCAGGCCGGTGAGCTGGGCGTCGGCGCCCGCGTAGAGCGCCGCCGAGATTCGTCGTTGCTCGTCGGTGAGGGTGCCGGTGACGAGCGCGTACGTGGCCGGCAGCACGCGCTGCCACAGGCCGCGCCGGGTCTGCCGGTACAGGTACATGTCGTCGTATCCGACGCCGAGCAGCTGCGTCCGGGTGACGATCTGCTGCTGGCGCTCGGCCAGGTCGCTGAGTTCGGGTGGCTGTTCGCGCATGCCCGGCAGCGTGCGGGCTCGACCGCTGCTCCTCCTGCCCGTTCGCCCGGCCTGTGGACAGCCTCCCCGGTTGTGGAGAATGCCCGCCGGGCGGGCGGGCTGTGATATGTGCCCTGTTAACAAGGGGCCCCTGCTCTACCGGAGACGTTAAGAGGGGGCCCTTCCTTACACTTGTGCGGTGACTGCCCCGACCCTGCCCGCGTTGACCATCGGCCCGCACCGGGTGTGGCCGCCGGTGGTGCTCGCGCCGATGGCCGGGATCACCAACGTCGGCTTCCGCCGGCTCTGCCGTGAGCAGGGCGGCGGCATCTACGTCTGCGAGATGATCACCACCCGTGCGCTCGTCGAGCGGAACCCGAAGACGCTGCGCATGATCGCCTTCGGCGCCGAGGAGAAGCCCCGCAGCCTCCAGCTCTACGGCACCGACCCGGAGATCACCGCCGCCGCCGTGCGGATCGTGGTCGAGCGCGACCTGGCCGACCACATCGACCTGAACTTCGGCTGCCCGGTGCCCAAGGTGACCCGCCGGGGCGGCGGCTCGGCCCTGCCGTGGCGCCGCCGGCTGTTCGCCCGGCTGGTCAGGGCCGCGGTGGACGCCGCGTCACCCGCCGGGGTGCCGGTCACCGTCAAGATGCGCAAGGGCATCGACGACGACCACCTGACGTACGTCGAGGCGGGGCTGGCGGCCCAGGACGCGGGCGTCGCGGCGGTCGCCCTGCACGGGCGTACGGCCGCGCAGCGCTACTCCGGCACCGCCGACTGGGATGCGATCGCCACGCTCAAGTCGGCGCTCGACGTGCCGGTGCTCGGCAACGGCGACATCTGGGAGGCCGACGACGCGCTGCGGATGGTCGCGCACACCGGCGTCGACGGCGTGGTGATCGGGCGCGGCTGCCTGGGCCGGCCGTGGCTGTTCGCCGACCTGGAGGCCGCGTTCAACGGGAGCGCCGAGCGGCGGCTACCGAGCCTCGGCGAGGTGGCGGTGACCATGCGGCGGCACGCCGAACTGCTGGTGGAGCAGTTCGTGGCGGGCGCGCGCAACCCGGCCCGCGGCGAGCGGGACGGCTGCACCGACTTCCGCAAGCACGTCGCCTGGTACCTGAAGGGCTTCCCGATCGGCAGCGAACTGCGCCGCTCGCTCGCCATGATCGAGAGCCTGGCGCAGCTCGACGACCTGCTCGGCAAGCTCGACCCGGCCGTACCGTTCCCGGTGGAGAACCTCGGCCAGCCGCGTGGCCGCACCAACTCCCCGGGCAAGGTATTCCTGCCCGACGGCTGGCTGGCCAGCCGCGACGACGACACCCCGCCCGACGGCGCCGAGCTGGACGACTCGGGCGGCTGACCGCTGACCCCGGACACGCCGAAGGGCCCGACCCCCGTTCCGGGGTCGGGCCCTTCGTCATTGTCACTCGGTCAGGAGCTGTAGCCGCGGCTGGCGATCCAGCGGGCGAGCTCGTCCACGTCGATCCGGTAGGAGGCCTGGTCCGGGTTCGCCGAGTCGGCGATCGTCACGACCTTGCCGCCGTCGCGGTAGCCGACCACGCTGATGTAGTGGCCACCCTCGAACGAGTGGGTGTTGCCGTCGGTGTCGGTCGCGGTGCCGGCGATGTTCGCCACCACGGCCCGGCCGTCGTCCACAGTGCGCACCACGTCGGCACGCAGCTTTTCCACCTTCTCACCGGCCTTGTCCACCGGGATCTCGGTCGACTTGTAGACGTCCTTACCGGTCTCCTTGTTGAGCACCGGCGTGATGTCGTTGATGGAGTTGGTGCCGGCCTCGGTGGTGCCCATCTCCTTGGCCATGGCGTCCACGTCGATGTTCTTGCCCTGCACGCTCAGCGCGTTACGGGCCGCGGCCGGGCCACAGAAGTAGAAGTTGGGCTGCGCCTCGTAGCGCACGTCCAGCTCACGCTCGCCGTGCTTGCGGTCGGTGGTGACGACCTGGGCGGCGCGCTCGGCCGGGGTGGCCTGGGCGGCGATGGCGGGGCCGGCGATGCCACCGGCGGTGGCGGCGATACCGGCGACGGTCAGAGCGGTCTTGCGCAGCAGAGTGGTAGCCATGATCAGTTGCCTCTCTGTCGGGGGTACGCGGCGATGGGGGATGCCGCGAATAAAGATCAGGTGGCCCGGTATGTGCGTCGGGCCGGTGGCTCGCTCGGGCGACCAGCGGGGTGGCCTGCTCCGGCGGCTCGGGGATGTAACGACCGGGGGCCCCGGGGTCATTCCCGGGGAGTGCTGCCCGGCGGTGGGGCCGGCTCGACAGGCGCTGTCGGCCTGCTCGGCGGCTCCGGGGATGTAACGACCGGCGTCCCGGCCTGATTCCCGGCCCGAGGGGGCGGGCGGTCGGCGGGAGCGGCGCGGTCTGCCATGTACAACGCCCCGCACCCACCGCCGATTCCACCCCACGGGTGACCCCGACCACCCCGAATCCGGACACCGAGCCCATCAGGGCTGCCGCCGACACCGAACCCCGCCCGCCCTCGCCGCAGTCACCCCGCCCCGGCCACCTCAAGGGCTCCCCCCAACCCCCCACCCCGTTGATCAAGGAGTTTGTGTCCGTCTGAGGCCGCGCACCGGGCACAAACTCCTTGATCACCGATCCGATGGGAGGGGGGGTGAGTCGCCTTGGTGCCCGATGTCGGGCTCTGGGCGGGTGAGCTTCGAGATCTTGGTAGATCGGCGCCCCTCCGAGGGCTGTTCCGTACCAAGATCTTCGGGTCGCTCGGGGCGCTCGGGGCGCTCGGGGCGCTCGGGAGGGAGTGCGCGACGGCGAGGGGCGGCTGGATGTCGCCGCCCGGGGATGAGGGCGTCGATCATGAAGTTGACGGCGTTTTGTGTCCGGTTTGTCGCCGTCAACTTCATGATCGACGGGGTTCGGCGCCCCGTGCGCGGTCAGGGGGTGGTGTGGGTGGTGGGGGTGGGGGTGGGCTGGGTGGGGATCTGGGCTGGGGTGGTGGGCCAGGGGATCTCGGGGGAGGGGTGGAAGGCGATGCCGGCTGTGGACCAGCGCGGGCCGTGTGCGGCCAGCCGGCTGCGGAACCGGGACCAGTCGTGCGTCTCGCGCGGTGACCAGCCGAGTTCGGCGACGGCGGGCAGGCGCGGGAAGAGCATGAACTCGACCTCGGCCGGCGTCGTGATCGACTCGGTCCACAGCGGCGCCTCCACACCCAGCACCGCCTCGGCCGGTACGCCCCGCACGTGGCTGCCCGGATCCCACTCGTACGCCCGGCGCACGTCGATCAGACCTGCCCAGTCGTGTCCGATCGGGGTGTCCGGGGCGTACTTCATGTCCAGGTACGCGTGGTTGCCGGGGGAGAGGATCAGCCGGGCGCCCCGGCGTACCGCGTCGGCGGTCTCCGGGTCGTCACCGTTCGTGCCCCACCACTGCAGGACGCGCCCGTCGACGTGTGCGGCCGGGGCGAGCTGGTGCCAGCCGACGACGGTCTTGCCGGTGGCGGCCACCAGCCGCTGCGCCCGCTCCACGAAGGAGCGGTAGCTGTCGGCCGGCACCTTGAACGCCTCGTCGCCGCCGAGGTGCAGCCACGGCCCGGGCGTCGACGCGGCCACCTCGCCGACCACGTCCGCGACGAAGGCGTACGTCCGCTCGTCGGCGGGGTCGACGAAGCTGAAGCCGACCTCGGTGCCGGTGTACGGCGGTGGCGCGATCTTGCCGGGCGCCAGTTCGGGGTACGCGACGAGCGCCGCGTTGGTGTGGCCCGGGAGGTCGATCTCGGGCACCACTGTGACGTGGCGGCGGGCGGCGTACGCGACGATGCGGCGGTAGTCGTCACGTGTGTACCAGCCGCCGGGGCCGCCGCCGACCGCTGTCGTGCCGCCGACCTCGGCGAGCCGTGGCCAGGAGTCGACGGCGATCCGCCAGCCCTGGTCGTCGGTGAGGTGCAGGTGCAGGTGGTTGAGCTTGTAGCGGGCCAGGTGGTCGACCACCCGCAGCACGTCCTCGACCGCGAAGAAGTGGCGGGCGACGTCGAGCATCGCGCCCCGGTAGGGGAAGCGCGGCCGGTCGACGATCGTGCCGCCGGGTACCGCCCAGCGCGCGGCGACGGCGGTCGGGCTCTCGATCGGCGCGGGTAGCAGCTGCCGCAGCGTCTGCGCGCCGTGGAACAGCCCGGCCGGGGTGGCGGCGGTGATCCGGACGCCGCCGGTGGTCACGTCGAGGCGGTAGCCCTCGTCTCCGAGCCGCGCGTCGTCCGGCTCGCCGGGCCGGGCGGGAACCGCCGCGGACAGCGTGAGCGTCAGCGGGCCGTCCTCGCCGGTGTCGGCGACCGGGAGCGGGAAGCCGGTGGCCGGGCGCAGCCAGCCGGCGAGCTGTTCGGCCACGTCCCGCCCGGCGGGGCTGACCCGCAGCACCGCGTCCGCGCTCAGCGTGAAGTCGCCGGCCGGGTCCGGGCGCACGTGCTCGGGCGCCGGCACCACGTCGCCGAGCCGGACCGGCGCCGGTCCGGCGAGCGCCTCGGCGGCCCGGCCCGCGGCGTCGCGGGCCAGCTCGGCCGCGGGTGCCGGCACACCGGGCAGCGGCACAGCCGGTACGTCGATGGAAGGGCTGGTGGGACGGGTGTCGGTCGGCTCCGGCCCGGTCTCCGGGGCGGCGGGGTTGGTCGGCACGGCGACGGCTCCGAGGGTGTATTCGCGCGGGATATGGCAAAGGTCAGGTTCCGCGAGATGCAGTGACGTCAAGAGTACGAGGGGGATCGGAATTGCGTGATCGTGCTCGTGGAAGCGTTCCCAAAAACCCGTACGAACGCGGATTGTGGTGACCGTTGTGCCGAAAGTCACCGAACGCTCCCAGGTTTCTCGAAACTCGCCTAGCCTTCGCCCCACCGACGCTGACGAGCCGGGATTACCGGTGGTCACTACCGGGGTATGTCCGAACTGAACCTTCGTTAAGTGTCAATGGCGCGCGTGGGAGGCTCTGGTGGCAGCGCACGATCCGGTCGAGCAGAAGTACGTCTACGACTTCGCCGAGGGCAACAAGGATCTCAAGGATCTGCTCGGCGGCAAGGGGGCCAACCTGGCCGAGATGACGAATCTCGGCCTGCCGGTTCCGCCCGGCTTCACGATCACCACCGAGGCCTGCAAGGCGTACCTGACGACCGGGCGCGAGCCGGACGGCCTGGCCGCCCAGATCGAGGCGCACCTGGAGTCCCTGGAGCGCGAGATGGGCCGGCGCCTCGGCGACCCGGACGACCCGCTGCTCGTCTCGGTGCGCTCCGGCGCCAAGTTCTCCATGCCGGGCATGATGGAGACCGTCCTCAACGTCGGCCTCAACGACCGCAGCGTGGTCGGCCTGAGCAACCAGGCGGGCGGGAACGACCGGTTCGCCTGGGACTCGTACCGCCGGCTGATCCAGATGTTCGGCAAGACCGTCTGCGAGGTGCCGGGCGAGGAGTTCGAGCACGCGCTCGACGAGATCAAGCGCGCCAAGGGCACGCACAACGACCTCGACCTGGACGCCGACGACCTGCGCGGGCTTGTCGACGCGTACAAGCAGATCTTCGCCAAGCACACCGGCCGCGAGTTCCCGCAGGAGCCGCGCGAGCAGCTCGACCTCGCCATCCGCGCGGTCTTCGACTCGTGGAACGCGGAGCGGGCGATCCTCTACCGCCGCCAGGAGCGCATCCCGGCCGACCTGGGCACCGCCGTCAACGTGGTGACGATGGTCTTCGGCAACCTCGGTCCCGACTCCGGTACCGGCGTCGCGTTCACCCGCGACCCGGGCAGCGGCGCGCAGGGCATCTACGGCGACTACCTCGCCAACGCCCAGGGTGAGGACGTGGTCGCCGGCATCCGCAACACGGTGCCGTTGCAGGAGCTGGAGCAGCTCGACAAGACCTCCTACGACCAGCTGCTCGGCATCATGGCCCGGCTGGAGGAGCACTACAAGGACCTCTGCGACATCGAGTTCACCATCGAGCGCGGCAAGCTCTGGATGCTCCAGACCCGCGTCGGCAAGCGCACCGCCGCCGCCGCGTTCGTCATCGCCGGGCAGCTCGTCGACGAGGGTCTGATCGACCTGGACGAGGCGCTGCACCGGGTCAACGGCGCGCAGCTCGCCCAGTTGATGTTCCCGCGCTTCCAGCTCGACCACGAGTTCGAGCCGGTGGCCAAGGGCATCGGCGCCTCCCCGGGTGCCGCGTCCGGCAAGGTCGTCTTCACCTCGGCCCGGGCGGTCGAGCTGGCCGCCGAGGGGGAGTCGGTGATCCTGGTCCGCCGGGAGACCAACCCGGACGACCTCAACGGCATGATCGCCGCCAAGGGCATCCTCACCTCCCGGGGCGGCAAGACCAGCCACGCCGCCGTGGTGGCCCGCGGCATGGGCAAGACCTGCGTCTCCGGTGCCGACGAGCTGGAAGTGAACGTACCGGCGAAGAAGTTCACTGTGGGCGACCACGTGGTGAACGAGGGCGACGTGGTCTCGATCGACGGCACCACCGGCAAGGTCTACCTCGGCGAGGTGCCGGTCATGCCGTCCGAGGTGGTGCAGTACTTCGAGGGCGAACTCGACCCGGAGAACACCGACGACGCGCTGGTCCGCTCCGTACACCGGATCATGACGCACGCCGACGCCGCGCGGCGGCTGCGGGTACGCACGAACGCCGACACCGGCGCGGACGCGGCCCGGGCGCGGCGCTTCGGCGCCGAGGGCATCGGCCTGTGCCGCACCGAGCACATGTTCCTCGGCGACCGGCGCGAGCTGGTCGAGCGGCTCATCCTGGCATCCGGCGAGCGGGAGCGGGAGGACGCGCTCGCCGCGCTGCTGCCGCTCCAGCGGGCCGACTTCATCGAGATCTTCCGCGAGATGGACGGCCTGCCGGTCACCGTGCGGCTGATCGACCCGCCGCTGCACGAGTTCCTGCCCCCGCTGGAACAGCTCGCGGTCAACGTCGCGGTGGCACAGGAGCGCGGCGAGGACGTCGCCAAGGAGGAGGCGCTGCTCGCCGCCGTGCGGCGGATGCACGAGGAGAACCCGATGCTGGGCCTGCGCGGCGTCCGGCTCGGCCTGGTCATCCCCGGCCTGTTCGCCATGCAGGTCCGCGCGATCGCGGAGGCCGCCGTCGCGGTCGTCCGCGACGGCGGCAAGGCCTGCCCGGAGATCATGGTGCCGCTGGTCGGGGCCGTGCAGGAGCTGGAGACGGTACGCGCCGAGGCCGAGCGGATCATCGCCGAGGTGGTCGGGGACAGCGGCGTCGAGGTGCTGATCGGCACGATGATCGAGGTGCCCCGGGCGGCGCTGACCGCCGGGCAGATCGCCGAGGCGGCCGAGTTCTTCTCCTTCGGCACCAACGACCTGACCCAGATGGGCTGGGGCTTCTCCCGCGACGACGTGGAGGGCGCGTTCTTCTGGCGCTACCTGGAGCTGGGCATCTTCGGTATCTCGCCGTTCGAGTCGATCGACACCGACGGCGTCGGCCGGCTGGTGCGCATCGCCGCCGAGGAGGGCCGGGCGGCCCGTCCGGGCCTCAAGCTCGGCGTCTGCGGCGAGCACGGCGGCGACCCGGACTCGGTGCACTTCTTCCACGAGGTCGGCCTGGACTACGTCTCCTGCTCGCCGTTCCGGGTGCCGGTGGCCCGGCTGGAGGCAGGCCGCGCGTCGATCACCACCACCGGTTCGGACTCCCGCTGACGCGGCGCGGGGCCGCCGGTGCTCGCCGGCGGCCCCGCGTACGCCCGGCGCGCCTTTCCGGCCTCCTCGGCGTAGCCTGAGCTTCCGCCACGTGTCGATCAGGAGGGGTGGCCGCATGACCGCCGTCTGGGAGAACCTGACCATCGACGCCCGGGATCCGTCCCGGCTCGCCAGTTGGTGGGCGGAGGCCCTCGGCTATCAGGTGATCACCGACAAGCCGGACGAGGTGGAGATCCGCCGGACCCCCGACACGACGCCCGGTCTCGTCTTCGTCCCGGTCTCCGGGCCGAAGGAGGGGAAGAACCGGCTGCACATCGACCTGCGCCCGGCCGACATGGAGGCCGAGGTGGAGCGCCTCGTCGACATGGGCGCCCGGCACGTCGACATCGGCCAGGGGGACGTGGAGTGGACGGTGCTCGCCGACCCGGAGGGCAACGAGTTCTGCGTGCTCCGGGAGCGCGAGGAGTGAGCCGGTCTTGCGAGCCCCGCAGTCGCGACCCTCTGCCAGTCCGGGAGAAATGAGCGACGCGGCGCGGCTGGTCGACGAGGCGCCCAAGGACACAGGGTACGGCCGGTCGCCGTTCGAGCGGGACCGCGCCCGCGTGCTGCACTCGGCGGCGTTCCGCCGGCTCGCCGCGAAGACCCAGGTGCACACCGCCGGGACGAACGACTTCCTGCGTACCCGGCTGACCCACTCGCTGGAGGTCGCGCAGATCGCCCGCGAGATGGGCGCCCGGCTGGGCTGCGACCCGGACGTGGTGGACACCGCCGGGCTGGCGCACGACCTGGGCCACCCGCCGTTCGGGCACAACGGCGAGTACGCCCTGGACGAGCTGGCCGCCGACTGCGGCGGCTTCGAGGGCAACGCGCAGACGCTGCGGGTGCTCACCCGGCTGGAGGCGAAGGTGCTCGCCCCGGACGGGCGCTCGGCCGGGCTGAACCTGACCCGGGCCGCGCTGGACGCGGTGAGCAAGTACCCGTGGCCGCGCCGCCCCGGCGAGCGCAAGTTCGGCGTGTACGCCGACGACCGCCCGGTCTTCGACTGGCTGCGCGAAGGCGCCCCGCCGGGCGACCGGCGCTGCCTGGAGGCCCAGGTGATGGACTGGGCCGACGACGTGGCGTACTCGGTGCACGACGTCGAGGACGGCATCCACGGCGGGTACGTCGACCTGCGCCCGCTGCTGGCCGACGCGGACGAGCGGCGGGCGCTCTGCGCCGACGTGTCCGCCGCCTACTCGGGTGAGGCGCCGGAGGATCTGGGCGAGGTGCTCGCCGGCCTGCTGGCCGATCCGGTGCTCGCCCCGCTTGCCGCGTACGACGGCAGCCACCGCGCGCTCGCCGCGTTGAAGGCCACCACGAGCGTGCTCACCGGCCGGTTCGTCGCCGGCGTGGTGGCCGCGACCGAGCAGCGCCACGGGCCCGGCCCGCACCGCCGCTACGACGCCGACCTGGAGGTGCCGCGCCGGATCCGGGCGCAGTGCGCGCTGCTCAAGGGCATCGCGCTGCGGTACGTGATGCGCCGCCCCGGCGCCGGGGACCGCTACGCGCGGCAGCGCGACGTCCTGACCGGGCTGGTCGCGGCGCTGCTGGACCGGGCGCCGGATGCGCTCGACCCGGTGTTCGCGCCGCTGTGGCGTGACGCGGCGGACGACGCCGCGCGGCTGCGCGTGGTGATCGACCAGGTCGCCTCGCTCACCGATCCGGCCGCGCTGGCCTGGCACGCCCGCCTGGTGTCGCCGAGCTGACCGCATCGTGCCCGGGGCGAGCCATCGAACTTAGGCTAGCCTAAGCGCATGACGGATCGCCCGAAGAAGCTCACCGCCGCCACGGTCGTCCGGACCACGCGGCCCACCCCACACCTGATCCGCCTGGTCCTGGGCGGCGCCGAGCTGGCCGGACTGCCGGTGGGCGCGTACACCGACCACTACGTGAAGTTCGTCTTCCCGCCGGCCGGGGTGACCTACCCGGACCCGGTCGACCTGGCCACGATCAAGCGGGAGTTCCCGGCGGAGCAGTGGCCGCGCCTGCGCGCGTACACGATCAGGGCCTGGGACGCCGCGGCCGGTGAGATGACTGTCGACGTGGTGCACCACGGCGACGAGGGTCTGGCCGGGCCGTGGGCGGCGGCGCTGCGTCCCGGCGACCGGGTGTTGTTCACCGGGCCGGGCGGCGCGTACGCGCCGGACCCGGCTGCCGACTGGCACCTGCTGGCGGGCGACGAGAGCGCGCTGCCGGCCATCGCCGCCGCCCTGGAACGGCTGCCGGTGGGCGCGCCCGCGAAGGTGTACGTCGAGGTCGGCGGCCCGGCCGACGAGCTGCCCCTGACCAGCGCGGGTGAGGTCGAGGTGTGCTGGTTGCACCGCGACGGGCGTCCGTACGGCGAGCCGCTGGTCGAGGCGGTCCGGGCGCTGGCGTTCCCGCCCGGCCGGGTGCACGCGTTCGTGCACGGTGAGGCCGGGGCGATGAAGGAGCTGCGGCGGCTGCTGCGCGTCGAGCGCGGCGTGCCCCGGGGTGACCTGTCCATCTCCGGCTACTGGCGGCGTGGCATGGACGACGAGGGCTGGCGGTCCACCAAGCCGGCCTGGAACGCCGCAGTGGAGGCCGAGGAGGCCGCCGCCGTCGTGTCCTGACGTGGTTCCTGCGGCATTCCGGCGCGGCGGTGCGCCCGGCCCGCCGACGATGGAGGCATGACGGGACAATCGGGGCGGCGGGCCGTTGCCCAGCGGGTAGACCGGGTGGTGCTCGGCGCCGGTGTAGCCGGTGTGCTCGCGGTGGTGCTGTGGGGCGTGTTCGCCCGGGGTTCACTGGCCCGGTTCGGTGAGTCCGGCCTGGCCTGGGCCGTGAGCACGTTCGGCTGGTTCTTCGTGGTCGCGGCCGACGCCTTTCTGGTGCTGGCGGTCGTCGTGGCCGCCTCCCGGTTCGGCCGGATCCGGCTGGGCGCCGACGACGACGAGCCGGAGTTCAACACCCTGGCCTGGGTCGCCATGATGTTCAGCGCCGGCATGGGCATCGGCCTGGTGTTCTTCGCCGTCGCGGAACCGATGCAGCACTACGCCACGCCGCCGCCGGCCTCCGGAGTCGAGCCGCAGACCGGCGCCGCCGCCTCGGCGGCCATGCAGTACACGCTCTTCCACTGGACGCTGCACCCGTGGGGCATCTACGCGATCGCGGCGCTGGCCCTGGCGTACTCGACGTTCCGCAAGGGGCGGGGCAACCGGATCTCGTCCGCGTTCGCGCTGCTGCTCGGGGACCGGACCGACGGCCCGCTCGGCCGCGGGATCGACCTGCTCGCCGTCTTCGCCACCGTGTTCGGCTCCGCGACCAGTCTCGGGCTGGGTGCGCTCCAGGTGGCGGCCGGCCTCGACCTGGTGGCCGGGGTGCCGGACAGCCGGGCCGTCGAGTTGACGATCATCGGAGCGCTCACGCTCGCCTTCGTCGTGTCCGCCTTCTCCGGACTGCACCGGGGCGTCAAGTGGCTGTCCACCACGAACGTGCTGATCGCCGTCGCGCTGATGCTGTTCGTGTTCGTGGTCGGTCCGACCGTCTACACGCTGGAGGTGCTGCCGGCCTCGGTCGGTGACTATCTGAGCGGCCTGGTGCGCATGTCGACGCGTACCGGGGCGTTCTCCGACCCGGCCTGGCTGGGCTCGTGGACCGTCTTCTACTGGGCGTGGTGGATCTCCTGGGCGCCGTTCGTGGGCACGTTCATCGCCCGCATCTCGCGCGGCCGTACGGTCCGTCAGTTCCTGATCGGGGTGCTGCTGATACCCAGCGGCGCGAGCACCGTCTGGTTCGCGGTGATGGGCGGGACCGCCCTGCGTACGCAGACCACTGGCACCCGGGACCTGGTGGCGGACGTGGGCGCCGGTTCCGAGCAGGCGCTGTTCGGGCTGCTCGACGCGCTGCCCCTGGCCACGCTGACGAGCGTGCTCGCCATGGTGCTGATCGCGCTCTACTTCGTCACCAGCGCGGACTCCGCGTCGCTGGTGCTCGGCTCGCTCAGCTCGCGCGGCGCGCTGCGGCCACATCGCGGGGTGGTGGTGCTCTGGGGCGTGCTGATCGGCGCGGTCGCGGCGGCGTTGCTGCTGGCCGGTGGCCTGGCCGCGCTGCAGCAGGCGACCATCCTGGTCGCGTTGCCGTTCGTCGTGGTGATGCTGGGCCTGGCCGTCGCGGTGCTCCGGGAGATGGCCGCCGATCCGATGCTGCGCGCCGGGCCCCGGCCCCGCCGTTCCGGCCTGGCCGCCGCGGTGAACGCGGCCCGGTCGTACGAGGAGGAGGATCCGGCTCCCGTCACGCGCTGGTTCCATCGCCCCCGCCCCTGAGTGGGGGTACCTCGTATTGTAGTAGAGATGCTACATTCCGGGGCATGACTGCGGTCGAACTCCCGGGGGCCGTCGCGTCCCCCCGACCTCCCGACGAGGATCTCGTCCTCGACGTGCGGGATCTGCGCATGCGCTACGGCGCCGTCGACGTGCTGCACGGCGTCGACCTGACCGCCCGGCGGGGCGAGGTGGTGGCGCTGCTCGGGCCCAACGGCGCGGGCAAGACCACCACCATCGAGATCCTCGAAGGCTTCCGGCTGCCCTCGGCCGGCACGGTGCGCGTGCTCGGCACCGACCCGGCCCGCGGCGACGAACGGTGGCGCGCGCGGCTCGGCGTGGTGCTCCAGTCCTGGCGCGACCACGGCAAGTGGCGGGTGCGGGAGCTGCTCGCACACCTCGGCGACTTCTACGCGCCGTACGCCACCGACCGGATCCCGCGCCCGTGGCCGGTCGACGAGCTGCTGGAGACCGTGGGCCTGAGCGCGCACGCCGGCAGCCGGGTGGCCCGGCTCTCCGGTGGTCAGCGCCGTCGGCTCGACGTCGCTGTCGGCATCGTCGGCCGCCCCGAACTGCTGTTCCTGGACGAGCCGACCGTCGGGTTCGACCCGGCCGCCCGGCGCGAGTTCCACGAGCTGGTGCACCGCCTGGCCGACCTGGACGAGACCACCATCGTGCTGACCACGCACGACCTGGCCGAGGCGGAGAAGCTGGCCGACCGCATCCTCATCCTGGCCGGCGGCCGGATCATCGCCGAGGGGTCGCCCGACCAGCTCGCCCGGCGCGTCGCGGGGGACGCCGAGGTGCGCTGGACCCGCGACGGCGAGCGGTACGTGCACGCCACCGGCGACGCCACCGCGTTCCTGCGCGACCTGCTCCGCGAGCACGGCGACCGGGTACGCGAGCTGGAGGTGCGCCGGGCCAGCCTGGAGGACGCGTACCTGGCGCTGGTGCACGAGGAGGAGACCGGCATCCGTACCGGCCGGGCCGAGCGGGTGTGGCAGCAGGAGGCGAACCGATGAACCCGACCACCAACGCGCTGCGGGCCGGGCTGCGGCGCGGCGTGATCGAGCTGCGCGCCACGTTCACCAACGGCCAGGATCTCTGGACCTACTTCTTCCCCACGGTGGTGCTGCTGGTAGCCGTGTTCTGGATGCGCGGCTCGACGGTGCCCGGCACCGACTTCTCCCTCGGCGCCCGTACGCTGCCCAGCGCGCTCGGCATGGGCCTGCTCTTCGGCGGCCTGCTCGGGCTGGCCAACCAGCTCGTCATCGACCGGGAGGACGGCACGCTGCTGCGCGCCAAGGCCATCCCGGACGGCATGCTCGGCTATCTGGTCGGCAAGATCGTGCTGGTGTCGGCGGTCGCGCTGATCGGCGTCGTCATCCAGCTCACGCCCGGCCTGTTCTTCCTCGACGGGCTGCGGCTCGGCGACCCCGGCGCCTGGCTCACGCTGGCCTGGGTGGTGCCGCTCGGGCTGGTGGCGACGCTGCCGCTGGGCGCGGTGATCGGCTCGCTGGTCGAGAACCCGCGCAACATGGGCCTGGTGGTGATGCCGATCTTCGGTCTCATCGCGTTGTCCGGCATCTTCTACCCGATCAACGGCCTGCCCGGCTGGCTCCAGGGCGTCGCCCAGGTCTTCCCGCTCTACTGGCTAGGCTTGGGCATGCGCTCGGCGCTGCTCCCGGGCGACCTGGCGGCTGTCGAACTCGGCGGCTCCTGGCGGCACCTGGAGACGGTCGGCGTGCTCGGAGCCTGGGCGGTGCTCGGGCTCGTGCTGGCCCCGGTGGTGCTGCGCCGGATGGCCCGCCGGGAGTCCGGCTCGCGGGTCGCGGCCCGGCGGGAACGGGCCATGCAGCGGGTCGGATGAGAGGGCGTCGATGAGCGAGACCGTGCACAACCGGATCGCGGTGCTGCGCGCCGAACGGGGCATCTCCCGCCGGCAACTGGCCGACGCGCTCGGTGTGCACTACCAGACCGTCGGTTACCTGGAGCGCGGCGAGTTCCGGCCCAGCCTGCACCTGGCGCTGCGCATCGCCGCGTACTTCGAGGTGCCGGTCGAGGTGGTCTTCTCCATCGAGCCGTTCCCGCGCATCGGCGACCCCGCGGCGGCCCGCTCGGCCTGAGCCGGGGGGACGGGCGTGGCCGGCCACACGCCCGTCCCCCCGGCCGTCGCAACGTCGGTCCGGCAGGGCAGGATGTACGCCGAGGGGGTGGCGGTCATGGCGGGGCGGATCCGGGACGAGGACATCGCGCTCGTCCGCGAGCGCACCGCCATCGCGGACGTCATCTCCGAGGTGGTGACGCTCAAGTCGGCCGGCGGCGGCAACCTCAAGGGGCTATGCCCGTTCCACGACGAGAAGAGCCCGTCGTTCAACGTCTCGCCCGCCCGCAACGTGTTCTACTGCTTCGGCTGCGGGGTCGGCGGCGACGCGATCAAGTTCCTGATGGACGCCGAGCACCTCAGCTTCGTCGAGTCCGTTGAGCGGCTCGCCGCCCGCGCCGGCATCCAGTTGCGCTACGTCGAGGACGACCGGTCCACGCCGCGTACCCGCCCGCAGCAGGGGCAGCGGCAGCGTCTGGTGGCCGCGCACGCCGCCGCCGTCGAGTTCTACCGGGCCCAGCTCACCACCGCCGGCGCGCGCCCGGCCCGCGAGTTCCTCGCCGGGCGCGGCTTCGACCGGGCCGCCGCCGAGCGGTACGGCTGCGGCTTCGCCCCCGACGGGTGGGACCTGCTCACCAAGCACCTGCGCCAGCAGGGCTTCACCCACGACGAGCTGGTCATCGGCGGCCTGTCCCGCCCGGCCCGCTCCGGCTCGCTGATCGACCGGTTCCGCCGCCGCCTGATGTGGCCGATCCGGGACATCACCGGCGACGTGATCGGCTTCGGCGCCCGCAAGCTCTTCGACGACGACGACGGCCCGAAATACCTCAACACGCCCGAGACGCCGATTTACAAGAAGTCGCACGTGCTCTACGGCATCGACCTGGCCAAGCGGGAGATCGCCAAGCAGGGCAAGGTGGTGGTGGTCGAGGGCTACACCGACGTGATGGCCTGCCACCTCGCCGACGTGCCGACAGCGGTCGCGACCTGCGGCACGGCGTTCGGCGGTGACCACATCTCGGTGCTGCGCCGGGTGCTGTTCGACAGCGACGAGCGGGCCGGGGAGATCATCTTCACATTCGACGGCGACGCGGCCGGGCAGAAGGCGGCGCTGCGCGCCTTCGAAGACGACCAGCGCTTCGTCGGGCGTACCTTCATCGCGGTCAGCCCCGACAACATGGACCCGTGCGAGCTGCGCCTGGCAAAGGGCGACCTGGCCGTGCGTGACCTGGTGGCCCGCCGTGAGCCGCTCGTCGACTTCGCCCTCCGGCACGTGATCAGCCGGTTCGACCTGGACACCGTCGACGGCCGGGTCGAGGCCATGCGCCGCGCCGCGCCGCTGGTGGCGAAGATCAAGGACCGGGAGAAGCGCCCGGAGTACGTGCGCAAGCTCGCCGGTGACCTCGGCATGGAGATCGAGCCGGTGCAGCGTGCGGTGCTCACCGCCGCGAACGGGCAACCGGCGCCCGGTACGCCCGCCGCACCCGCGCGCCCCCGCCCGGGGGCGCCCAGCGTGGACAGTCCGCGGTCCATGGTGGAGCGGGAAGCGCTGAAGCTGGCGTTGCAGGAGCCGGTCCTGGCCGGCCCGATGTTCGACGCGGTCGAGGCGACCGACTACCAGCACCCGGTGCACGTCGCGGTACGCGCCGCAGTCGCAGCGGCCGGCGGCGCGTCCGGCGCCACCGGCGGCGCCGTCTGGATCGAGCGGGTCCGCGACGCCTGCGACGACCTGGCCGGGCAGGCGCTGATCGGTGAGCTGGCGGTGGAGCCGCTGCGCATTGACGGCGAGCCCGACCCGCGGTACGTCTCGATCACCATGGCCCGGCTCCAGTGGAGTTCGGTCACGGGCCGCATCCGCGACCTGAAGTCGAAGATCCAGCGAGTCAACCCGGTGAGCAACAAGGACGAGTACTTCGCCCTGTTCGGAGAACTGCTCTCGCTGGAACAGCACGCACGGGCACTGCGCGAGCAGGCCGCCGGAGGTTTGTGATGGGTCTGTTCAACCGCCGGCCGAAACTGCCGTCGGCCGACCGGCCGCCGCTGGCCGCCGACGAGCGGGTGCTCGCCTGGGCCGCCGCCGGCACCGGCGAGGGCGGCAACGACGGCGTGCTGGTCGCCAGCAACCGCGGGCTCTGGCTGCCCGGCCGGGTGGAGCGCCTCGGCTGGCACGACATCCTCAAGGCGGTCTGGTCCGGCCGCGAGCTGACAGTCACCCCGGCCGAGCCGGTCGCCGAGCGCGACGGCTACCTGGTGGTCGCGGACGGCCTCCCCGAGACTTACCTGCTCGTCGACCCGGGCGACCTGCCGCACCAGGTCCGGGCCCGGGTCACCGGCTCGGTGGCGTACACCTCGCACCACGAGGTGCCCGGCGGCTCCGGGCGGATCGCGGCCCGGCGGGTGCCCGGGGTCGACGGCCTGACCTGGACGGTCCGCTACGACCCGGGGACGCCGACCGACGACCAGGCGGTGACCGACGAGACCGCCCGGCTGGTCGCGGCGGCGCGGGCCGCCACCACCCCCGCCGACGCCTGACACCTACACCTTGAGGACGTCGACCTCGTAGAGCGGGATGGAAGCGTCGCGCGTGGCCAGGGTCAGATTCTCCGTGATCGCCTGAGCCACCAGCATGCGGTCGAAGGGGTCACGGTGATGCGGCGGCAGGCGGCCCGCGGTGATGGCGTGGTCGTGGGTCACCGGTAGTTCACGGAAACCCATGTCGCGTACCCGTTCGGCCAGATCGGGCGGGCCGGAGAGCTTCCCCGCCTGCTGCTTGATGGTGATCTCCCAGAGGCTGACCGGGGAGAGGAAGACATCTGGGTCGTGGCGTAGCCGGTCGAGGAACTCGACACCGAGGGTGGCGTCGCCGGTGATGGCCCAGAGCGCGACGTGGGTGTCCAGCAGCAGGGTCATGCGCCGATTCCGAAGTCGGCGGCGATCTCGGCGTTGGTCTGTGGCGAGTCCCAGTCACCGGAGAGGTCCACCTGCCCGGCGAGGGAGCCGACCGCCGTGCGGTTGGCGCGGCGCACGAGCGGCACGACCTTCGCCACGGGGGTGCCCGCCCGGTCGATGATGATCTCTTCGCCGCGTTCCACCCGCTCGATGATGCGCGACAGGTGGGTCTTGGCGTCATGCATGTTGTAGTGCACAGCCTCAGCCGACATTGCGCGACCTCCTCGGTTAGCTAAGTCCTTAGTTTAGGCACGTGGGCGGGCGCCGTCGAGGAAGAGCGCGACGATCCGGGCGGGTCCGGTCTCGTCGGTGAGGTCGGCGGCGCGGGCCAGGTGCAGGAACGCGTTCATCAGGAACTCCGGTTCGCCGGTGACGACGCCCTCGGACCGGGCGTCGGCGAAGAACCGGGTCACCGGCGCCAGCATCAGGGCGACGTAGAGTCCCGAGACGCGCTGCTCGAACGTGACGGCGTCGCCGTGCTGACCGGCGGCGACGGTGGCGAGCGCGTGCAGCCGGTGCGGCACGTCGCCGGGGCCGGCCAGCGCCGCCGAGATCCGGGCGCCGACGTCCCGGATGTACCGCTCCGCCACCGCGATGTAGAGATCCTCCTTGCCACCGGGGAAGTGGTGGTAGATGGACGGCTTCTGGATGCCGACGCTGCGGCCCACGCCGACCAGGGAGATGCCCCGGTAGCCGGTCGCCGCGAGCTGCTCGGCGAAGGCGTCCATGATCTGGGTGCGGGTGTCGGCTGGGCTCATCGGTTCTTCCTCGCGTGGTGGAGGGCGAGGGCGCAGGCCGCGGTCCCGGCGACGGCGAGGGTGACGATCGCCGCCACGCCGATCGGGGCCGCGGTGAGCGCCGCGTCGCCGCCGAGCTGGCGGGCGGTGTCGACGATATAGGTGAGCGGGTTGGCCACGGCGATCACCCGCATCCAGCCGGCGAGTTCGTCGACCGGCGCGAACACGCCGGTGAAGAACGACAGGCCGAACACGGCGAGCGTGACCAGGTTGGTGGCCGACGCCGAGGCCGACCGGATCGCGAGCGCCGTGCTCAGCAGCGCGACACCGACGCCCAGGGCCAGCATCAGCAGCAGCATCCCGGCGACGCCGGACCAGCTCGCCGGCCGGTAGCCGATCGCCGCGGCCCCGGCCACTGTCACCGCCATCTGGAGGACGACGGCGATCAGCGCGGCGACGACCGGGCCGACGAGGAACGGTGTCGTGGTGCCGTGGGCGAGCCGCAGGCGGTCGAGGTATCCGCTGCTGAGGTCGCCCAGCACCAGCGTGCCGGCGGCGCCCGCGCCGGTGGCGACGCCGGTGAGCAGGATCAGCGGCAGCAGGAACGCGATGAAGCTCGTCCCGTCCAGGTAGGTGCTGCCGACGGCGTCGAGCTGCCCGGCGTAGACGAGCAGGAAGAACAGGGACTGGGCGACCGGGGCGACAAGCAGTGCGGGCGTACGGAGCACGGCGCGCGTGGAACGTCTGATCGCCGCGAGGACGACAGGGGCCGGGGAGTGGCGGGGCGGGGCGACTGCGAGCGGGAGCACGGGTTCGGGCCTTTCGGGGTGCGGTGGGATCACGCCTCAGCGGGCGGCGAGGGCGACGAAGACGTCGTCGAGGGAGGGCTCGGCGAGGTGCAGCCGGGTGATGTCGGCGGCGGCGTCTCCGGCCTCGACCAGGGCCTTCGCCAGGGCGCGCGGATCGTCGGGAACGCTGAGGCGTACCCGGTCCGGGCGGTCGGGGTCGGCGCGGAACCCGGCCTCGGACGCGGCGGCGAACGCGGCAGCGGCGGCGGCGCCGGACAGGTCGAGCGTGAGCGTACGGGCACCGACGCGCTGCTTGAGCGACGCCGGTGAACCCTGGGCGACCACCCGGCCGTCCCGGAGCACCGCGATCTCGGTGGCGAGCACGTCCGCCTCGTGCAGGTCCTGGGTCGAGATGAGCAGCGACGTGCCGGCCTGGTTGAGGCGGGTCAGCTCGGTCCAGAAGTCGATGCGCGCGAGCGGGTCCAGGCCGGTGGTCGGCTCGTCCAGGATCACCACGGCGGGCTCGGCGACGAGCGCCACTGCCAGGTCGAGCTTGCGGCGGGTGCCGCCGGAGAGCGTGGCGACCCGGGCCGCGCGGTGCTCGCCCAGGCCGAACAGGTCGACCAGTTCCCGCGTACGGCGGGCCCGCCCACGGCGGCCGAGCCCGAGCGCCACGCCGTGGAAGTCGAGCACCTCGGTGGGGGTGGCCAGCGGGTCCAGGGCGTTCGACTGCGGCGCGAGGCCGATCAGGCGCCGGCCGTCCCGCGCCTGCGTGACGGTGTCGAAGCCGCCGACGCGTACCGAGCCGGACGTCGGGGTGCGCAGCGTCGCGATGATCTCCAGCAGCGTGGACTTGCCGGCGCCGTTGTGGCCGAGCACGACGAACCGGCTGCCCGGCGCGACTGTCAGGTCGAGCGCGCGCAGGGCGTCGCGCGTCCCGTAGGTCTTGGTCAGGGCGGTGGCGAGCACGAGCGGGGTCATACGCACCTCCCTACCGACCGGTCGGTAGGGAGGCCGAATCCGGTTGTCGGCCCACCCGTCCGCCGTTAGCGTCGCGGCATGTTCGCCACCGACCGGGTCCGCCTGCGTCCGCCCACCCCCGACGACGCGCCGGACATGTTCCGGCTGCACAGCGACCCGGAGCTGCACCTGGTCACCGACGACGAGCCGTTCCTGCCGCACCACGTCGGGCAGGTCCGGGCCCGGCTGGAGAAGCGTGCCGCCGAGCAGCCGGAGGCCGCCGCTCCGGTGTCGCTGCTGGCCGAGACCGTCGCCGACGGCACGTTCCTCGGCACCGGCGTGCTCTGGGGCATCAACGCCTTCAACGGGTACGCCCACCTCGGCATCACGCTGCTGCCGGAGGCGCGCGGCCAGGGCTACGGCACCGAGGTGATCCGGCTGCTCTGCCGGTACGGCTTCCGCAACCGCAACCTGCGCCGGCTGGAGATCGAGACGCTCGCCGGCAACACGGCCATGCGGCGTACCGCCGAGCGGTGCGGCTTCGTCCACGAGGGCACCCAGCGGGACCGCGAGTACGACGGCGACGGCTTCACCGACCTGGTGATCTACGGCCTGCTGCGGCGCGACTGGACGCCGTAGCAGGCGGTCCCGCGCTCAGCCGGTGCGGTAGAACCGCTGCGCGCCCGGGTGCAACGGGATCGGGCGGGTCGCCGCGGCACTGGACCGGTTGAAGTTCGCCGCCTCCGGGTGCACCTGGATCAACTCGCCCTGCCAGGTGAACAGCACCCGGGTCAGGTCGTACGCGAGCTGCTCCGGCATGTCCGCCGCCACCAGGATCACGTTCGACACGGTGATAGTCGGCGTCGGCTCGGGCGTGTCGTAGACCTCCTTCGGCAGCGTCGCGGTGGTGTAGACAGCGCCGAAGCGGGCGCTCAGCGGCTCGATCAGCTCGTCGATCGGCAGCAGCCGGAACGTGCCCGGTGCGGACGAGAGCAGATCCTTGACACCGGGAGTGGGCAGACCGCCGGAGAAGAACATGGCGTCCAGGCCCTTGGCGCGCATCCGCTTGACCGTCTCCGGCAGCGACAGGTTGAACCGCTGGATGTCCCGGTTCGGGTCGATGCCGCCGGCGGTGAGCAGGCGCCCGGCGATGATGTCGGTGCCGGACTTCGGCGAACCGGTGGAGATGCGCTTGCCGCGCAGGTCGGCGAAGCTGCCGATCTTTCCGTCGGCGCGGACGATCACGTGCGTGTAGTTGCTGTAGACCCGGGCCAGCGCCCGTACCGGCTGCGGCTGCTTGTCGAACGCCCCTCGCCCGTCGACCGCGTCCGCCGCCGTGTCGGCCAGGCTGAACGCGATCTCCATGTCCCCGCTCGCCACCCGGGTGATGTTCTCCACCGACGCGCCGGTCGGCTCCGCCCGCGCCTCGTACCCGGGCAGGTGGCGGGTGATCAGGTCGGCGTACCCGCCGCCGAGCTGGTAGTACACGCCTGTGGTGTTGCCGGTGGCCAGGAAGATCCGCCCGCCGTGCCACGCCTCCGGGGCGGAGTCCTCGGCCGCGCAGCCGACCACCAGCACCGCCGTCATCAGCGCGGCCAGCAGCCGCAGCGGGCGGCCGGTCACCGTCGCACCGCCGGTTCCAGCGCCTCCGCCACCCGCTGCACGAGCGTCGCCGTCTCGTAGCCGATCTGCCCCAGGTCGCAGCCGGGCGCGGCCAGCACGCCGAGCAGCGCCCGCTCACCCACGGCCATCACCAGCATCACCCCGCCGTCCATGTCCACGATCTGCTGGCGTACCCGGCCGGCGGACATCAGCCGGGCCGCGCCCACTGTCAGGCTCGCCAGCCCGCTGATCACCGCCGCGAGCTGGTCGACCTGGTCGGGGGCGAGGTCGGGTGAGGACGCCAGCCGCAGCCCGTCCTCGGAGACCGCGAGCGCGTGCGAGACGTCCGGCACCTGCTCGGCGAAGTTCGCCAGCAGCCAGTCCAGGCCGGCGGAGGACGATGAGGTCATGGTCTTCTCCCGTTGGGTGTGGTGTTCGGGGCACGGCGGGTCGCGCTGGCCACCCCCTCGGCGAGGGCGGACAGCCGGGCACGTACCACTTCGGGGTCGAGCAGGTCGATCGCCGGCGGCGGCGCGGTGGTGTCCGGCATCGGCTCGGGCAGGTGGCCGCCCACCTGCCGCCGTGGTAGCCCGGCGGCGGTGGTCGGGACGGGCGTCGGCGGCACGCTCACCGGCCGGATCCGCGCCGCGCTCGGCGCCAGCAGCGCGCCACCGGGCGTGCGGACGGCGGCGACGCCGCGCACCGGGCCGACGGTCGTGGCGCTGGTGACGAGACTGCGGCCACCGGCCGGCCCGGACTTGAACCAGGCCGCGGCGCGCTGTCGCCGCTCGGCCGTCGGCCGGGACGCCACCGACTCGACCCGGGTCAGCACCGATTCCGGTACGTCGACCTGTGCCACAGTGCCGGTGCCCGGGTTGTGCAACTGCACCCGGATCCCGTGCCGGGCGGCCAGGTGGGCCACCACGTGCAGGCCCATGCTGCCCGCCGCCGCGCTGGACAGCGTGGCCGGCGCGGCCAGCCGATCGTTGATCTCGGTCAGCCGGCTCTCGCTGACACCGATGCCCTGGTCGTGTACGCGCAGCACCAGCCCGTCGACGGTGCGCCGCCCGTCGACGAGCACCCGGGCCTCCGGTGGCGAGTAGACGGTGGCGTTCTCCAGCAGCTCGGCCAGCAGGTGCACCAGGTTGCCGGCCGCCGCGCCGTGCACCGCAGCGGTCGGCACGTCGATCTCGACCCGCGGGTAGTCCTCGATCTCGGAGGCCGCCGCCCGCACCACGTCGTCCAGCAGCAACGCGCCCTCGTGCCCCCGGCCGGGCTCGCCACCGGCGAGCACCAGCAGGTTCTCGCCGTTGCGGCGCAACCGGGCGGCGAGGTGGTCCAGCGCGAACAGGCGGGCCAGCGCGTCCGGGTCGGTCTCCTCGCGCTCGAAGTCGTCGAGCAGCCGCAGCTGCCGGGTGATGAGCGTACGGATGCGCCGGGCCAGCGCCTCCGCCATCCGGGTCACGTCCAGCCGCAACTCGGCCTGCTGCCCGGCCAGCCGCAACGCGGCCCGGTTCACCGTGTCGAACGCCTCGGCGACCTGCGCCACCTCGTCCTTGCCGCGCCTGATCCCGTCGGTCATCCGGGTCGCCGGACCCTCCGCCGGGGTCCGCTCGCCCGCCGCGATCGCGGTGATCCGTTCCGGCAGCTCCCGGTTCGCCATGGTGAGCGCGGCCACCCGCAGCCGACGCAACCGGCGGCTGGTGCGTACCGCCAGCAGCACTGCGGTGACGAGCGAGCCGAGTGCGACGGTGCTCGTCGCGCCGGCGGTCAGCACCGCACGCAACCGGGCCGTCCCGGCCAGGTCCGCCGCGTCCCGGTCCAGCCCGTCGGTCAGGTCCCGGCCGAGCAGGTTGTACCGGCGGATCGCGCCGCTCTGCGCCACGTACCAGGCGTCACCGTCGGTCTTCACCGTGCCCGGCGCGCCGTCGGAGTCGAGCACGGCGTCACCCATCCGGCGGGCAGTGGTCACGTCGGTGCCGTCGACCAGCCGGTACCAGGCCCTGTTCGCCGGGGCGGAGGCGATCCGCAGGAACTCGGCCTGCCGCTGCTCCCGGGCACCCCGCAGCCGGCCCAGCCGGGCCAGCTCGCCACTTTGCAGTCCACCCCTGACGAACACCGCCCGCAGCAGGTCGCGCTCCAGCGCGGACAGGTGCTCCTGGGCGGCCACCGCTGCCACCTCGCGCGCCTGGTTGGCCAGGTCGGCGTCGCGGAGCTGACTCGGCAGCGCGTCCGCGACCGCGAGCAGCGACTCCACGAGCGACACGTACGCCGGGTCGCCGCGCTCACCGGCCAACGCCAGGTCCCGGGTGGGTGCGAGCTGCGCCAGGCGCCCGCCCACGTCGTCGAGCACCCCGGCCAGATCCGGGGCGGCCCGGCGCGCGTCACCCTGCGCCGAGCGGTAGCGCTCCACCGCCGTGTCCACCCGCCGGCGCTGCGCGTCCACGAGCGGGCGGCCGGACGTACCGCCGCGCTGGCGCAACGCGGCCGTCTCGGCCAGTTCGCGTTCCAGCTCGTGCACCAGCCGTACGGTCGCGGTGGCGGTGCCGGCCAGCACGCGGGCCCGGTCGGCGTCGGCGGACGCGTCGAGCGCGGCGCCGGTCTGCGCCGCCCCCAGCACGACCAGACCGGCAGTGGCCACCAGGATCGGGGCCAGCAGTTGGACGCGGACCGAGCGGAGGCGTCCGGTGCGGTCCGCGGAGCGGTGATGCCGGCGTACGCGGGCCGGGTGGGGCAGCGGCACGGGGGTCTCCGGGTCGGGTCGGTGGGCCGGGCCCGGACGCGCGTCCGGGCCCGGCCCGTTCGGGTCAGCTCGCGCCGAGGTCGCTCAGCGCCCGCTCCGCGCCGCGGTGCAGCGGCACGGGGTCGGTCTTGCGGGCGTTGCCCAGCTCGATGCCCTTCGCCGCCGGGTTCGCCTGGGCCAGGGCGTCCTTGGAGTCGAACACCGTCCGGGTGATCGCGCAGGCCACGTCGGCGTCCAGGTTGTCCCGCACCAGCAGCACGTTCGGCACCACGATGGTGGGCACGTCGGCCGGGGTCCGGTAGATGTCCTTGCCGATGGTGCCCGCCTGGTACGCCGGGTTCAGCTCGGCCATCTTCGGCAGCAGCGGGCTGATGTCGACGAACTTCACCTTGTCGCCCGACGTGGTGAACAGGTCGGTGACCCCGCCGGTCGGCACGCCGCCGGACCAGAAGAAGCCGTCGATGCTGCCGTCCTTCATGCCGTCGACGGTCTTGGTGAGGTCCAGCCGCTGCGCCTGGATGTCCTTGGCCGGGTCCAGTCCGGCGGCGGTGAGCAGCCGGTTGGCGATGACCTCGGTGCCGGACTTGGGCGAGCCGGTGGAGATCTTCTTGCCCTTCATGTCGGCCACCGACGTGATCCCCGCGTCGGCGCGGACCACCACCTGCGTGTAGTTGTCGTAGATCCGGGCCAGCGCCTTCACCGGCTGCGGCGAGCTGAAGCTCCCCTTGCCCTGCACCGCGTTGACGGCGGTGTCGAACAGCGAGAACGCCACGTCGTACTGGCCGGCGACGAGCTGCTCGACGTTCTGCACCGAGGCGCCGGTCTCGGCGGCCGTCCCGGTGAGCTTGCCGTCGGTGGTCTTGCTCAGCTCACCGGCGAGCGCGTTGCCGACCACGTAGTAGACGCCGGTGGCGTTGCCGGTGGCGATGCCGACCCGGGTGTCCTTGGTGACCTTGCAGCTGACCTCGCGGGCGGCGTCGTCCTTCGCCGCGCCGTCCTGACGGCCCCCGCAGCCGGCGGCACCGGCGGCGACCAGGACCAGTGCCCCGACACCCGCCACTATCCTCGCGTCGATCCGTCCCACTCTCTCTCCTCCCCAAGGTCCACGGATTCTTCGACCGCCGGGCGGCCGGGGTGCCCGGCGGCGCCACGTCGGACGTACACGCCCGCGACCGCGAGCGCGGCGAGCGCCGCGCCGATCGCCATGGGCAGTGGTTCCAGCCAGAGCAGCACCAGCCCGGCGATCGCGCCGACGATCCGCTCCGGCACGCCGGCCGGGCCCACACCGGGTAGCCAGCCGCCGGCCGCGACCGCCAGCACCGCGACACCCAGTGCCGACACCAGGCCGGCCGTCACGATCCGCCCGGCGCCGCCGATGCCGAGCAGGCCGAGACCGGTCGGTGTGATCACGAAGGCCAGCGGAATCAGGTACGCAGGCAGCGCGTACCGCAGGGTCTGCCACATGGTCGGCACCAGCCGGCCGCCGGTGACCGCGGCGGCGGCGACAGCTGCGAGCGCGGTCGGCGGCGAGACCTCGGACAGCACCGCGAAGTAGAAGACGAACATGGCCGCGGCGGGCGCTTCGACGCCCAGGTTGAGCAGCGCCGGACCGATGATCACCCAGCCGATGACGAACGAGGCGGTGACCGGCACGGCGAGGCCGAGCAGGCTGAGCGCGACGGCGGCGAGCACGGCGGTGAGGGCCAGCACCACTGCCGGCTCGGAGCTGACCGCCTGCGCGCCGTCGATCAGCAGCGCTGCGGCCTGCGGCCCGAGGCCGGTCTTCGTGGTGGTGGCGGTGATGATGCCGGCCGCGGCGCAGACGGCGCTCACCGCGAGCACCCCGCGTACGCCGTCGCGCAGCGCCTCCACCAGCCGGGCCGGCGTGAGGCGGTGCCGCCGGTCCAGGAAGGACAGCACGGCGGCGAGCACGGTGGCGATGACGACCGCGCGCATCGCCGACGCGCCGAGTGCGAGCACCACGATGATCACGAAGAGCGAGAGGAAGTGGTAGCCGAAGCGGGCCAGCAGCCGCCAGGCCGAGCCGGTGTCGATGACCACCGGGCGGACCCCGGAGCGCCGGGCGTCGATCTCGACGGAGAGCAGGATGCCCAGGTAGTAGAGGATCGTCGGCACCGTCGCCCAGCCGAGCACCTGGAGGTAGGAGACGCCCAGGTACTCGGCGATGATGAACGCCGCGGCGCCCAGCGTCGGCGGCGACAGGATCGCCCCCACACCGGCGGCGGCGAGCATGCCGCCCGCCCGCTCGGCCGGGTAGCCGGCGCGGCGCAGGATCGGCCAGGTCACCGCGCCGATGCTGACCGTGGTGGCGGCGCCGGAGCCGGAGACCGTGCCGAGCAGGAAACCCGAGGCGACGGCGGTGCGCCCGGCGGCCGTCCGGGAGCGGCGGAACGCGGCGGCGGACAGTTCCACGAAGAACCGGCCCGCGCCGGACAGGTTGAGCACCGCGCCGTAGATGGTGAACAGCACGATGTAGGAGGCGGCCACGTCCAGCGGGGTGCCGTAGAAGCCGCTGTCGGAGTTGTAGAACGCGTCGACGAGCTGCCCGAAGTCGAGCCCCGCGTGCGCCACCGGCCAGGACTGCGGCAGCAGCCCGCCGTAGTAGCCGTACCCGAGGAACAGCACGCAGACCGCCGGCAGGATCCATCCGGTCGTGCGCCGGCACGCCTCCAGCAGCAGAAGCAGCAGCCCGGTGCCGAACGCCACGTCCAGCGGATCGAGCAGGCCCTGCCGGTCGAGGAAGGCGTCATACCCGCCGCCACCGGCGCCGATGGTGACCGGCAGCACCGGGTAGAGGCAGACGACGAGCGCCGCGAGGGCCAGCAGCCAGTCCACGGGCGTCGGTCCGCGCCGGTCGTCCGCGTCGGCCGCGTCAGCCTTGGCGCGTCGCAGCCGCACCCCCGAGGGGTACGCGAGGAACACGATCGGCAGGACGCCGGCCAGGAAGAAGATCAGGTAGTACTTGCTGCCCTGGGCCAGCGGGAAGAACACCTGCCAGAGCGTCAGCAGCCCGACCGCGACGGTGATGCCGGTGAAGAGGACACCGACCGGTCCGGCGAGTACGCGTCCCGGCTTCTCCTCCTCGAACCGGGCGGCCAGTTCGCGGGCGTCCTGGGTCTGTTCCGGGCTCTCGCTCTTGTCGCGGGTCTCGTTCTCGCCCGTGGTGTCGTGCTCGCCTGCGGTGTGGTGCTCGTCCGCGGTGTGGTGCTCGCCTGCGGTGTGGTGCGCTGCTCGGCTGTGGTGGTGGGTCTCGCCCGGCCCGTCGTCGGCCCACTCGGGTCCGGCGACGCTTCCGTCGTCCGGCGGCAGCGACACCACCTCGGCGTCCACGTCGGACCCCGGTCGTCCGCCGGACGGCGGCCGGGGTTTGGGGGGAGTCGCGTCGGAGGGGCGAACGGGCGGCACGAGGGGGCACGATACGCGAATAGCGCGCATGTTGGGAACATTGCCGATCGTGATTGCAATGAGTGACGGAATGGAGCTTCGCTCACTCGCGTCACTTATTTCTTGAAACTGTTTCGCAATGGCGGGAGAAGGGTTCTCCCGGCTCTCTCCCGATATCACTTACAACGATGAAGAATGAACGTGCCGGGGATGCTTGTCGTCACGCAACGTGTCCGCTGAGGTGGGTGCGTCTTTCGTGGCGGCTCGCGCGGACGGCGCCCGTAGCACCCCGCTCGCGCCGTGCTGTGTGCGCTCGCGCCCGCCACGCTCACCCGGTTGGGAAATGGCTGGAAAGCGTGTTCGCCGTCTCACGTTTCCACGATCGACTCCACTTCGCCGAGGTGGTGGCATCGGAAGACGGATCACGCGTTACCTCAGCGCCCTGGCCTTCGCCGCCCGTACACCGCGCTCTCGCTTCCGCACACGGTGGCCGGTCGACCGGTGGCCGACCCTCGGTGAGTGGAACGTCATGGGTGCTTCCGGCCCCGTTTGACACCCATGACGTTCCACTCGTCGTGACGGTCGTCGTGATGGCGGCGATCGGTGGTCGCGGTGGAGCGACGGCTCGCCGGGATTTCGGGCGGGGAGTGGTGGGGCGACGGTGGGAGCGCTGCTCCCGCCGCCTTTGCTCTGCATCCATCGGCGCACATGGTTACGGAGCGTGTCTGTCGCGCGCGTGGCTGCAGAGCCGGAGGCGGCGAGCGGGCGGAAGGTGCCGACGGGGGAGGCGGCGACAGGGCGTGGGCAGTGGAGCGGGTGGGAGTTGAGGGCAGGGCGGGGCCGCGGAAGAGGCCGGCAGGGAGGTGGGTGGGGGCGGTCGCCGACGGCCGAGCGGCCGGTTTGCGGGTGCGGTGGTTATCGCTGCCCTCGTCAGGGCATGTCGTGCGGGACGACATGACGACGAGGAGGTGCCATGGCCGCCCGCGACGACGCCCACGACGTCCACGAGGACACCCGCGACGGGCGCGAGGACGCCCCCACCACGCGCGACGACGCCCGCGCCGGGCACGACCGGCCGGACGCGCGGAAGCACGCCGGACCGGTGGGGCCGGACGACGGGCCGGACAGCCCGGCCGACCTGTCGGCGACGGGCTGGATGGCGACCCTCAAGCGGACCGTGCGGGAGTTCCAGGACGACAGCCTGACCGACTGGGCCGCCGCGCTCACCTACTACGGCGTGCTCTCCATCTTCCCGGGCGTCCTGGTGCTGATCTCGGTGCTCGGCCTGCTCGGGGACCGGGCCACCGAGGGGGTGCGGGACACCGTCGGACAGGCGGTGCCGGAGGAGAACATCCGCCGCATCATCGAGAGCGCTATCGACCAGGCGGGCCAGTCCGGCGGGCTGGCGAGCATCGCGGCGATCGTCGGTCTGGTGGCGGCGTTCTGGTCGGCGTCCGGGTACGTCGCCGCGTTCATGCGGGCCTCGAACAGCATCTACGACGTGCCGGAGGGGCGGCCGATCTGGAAGACGCTGCCGGTGCGCCTCGGCGTGACCGCGGTGATCGGCGTGATGCTGCTGATCAGCGCCGTGATCGTGGTGTTCACCGGCGGGCTTGCCGAGCAGGCCGGGAACGCGATCGGGCTGGGCGAGACCGCCGTGACGGTGTGGAACATCGCCAAGTGGCCGGTGTTGCTGGTGCTGGTGAGCCTGATGTTCGCGATCCTCTACTGGGCCTCGCCGAACGCCCGGCACGGCGGCTTCCGCTGGGTCAGCCCCGGCGGCGTGCTCGCGGTGGTGCTCTGGCTGGTGGTCTCCGGCCTGTTCGCGCTCTACGTCAGCAACTTCGGCTCGTACAACAAGACGTACGGCGCGGTGGCCGGCGTGATCATCTTCCTGGTGTGGCTCTGGCTGAGCAACGTCGCCATCCTGCTCGGCGCCGAGTTCGACGCCGAGCTGGAGCGCAGCCGCGCCATCGCCGCCGGGCACCCGGCCGACGAGGAGCCCTACGTGGAGCTGCGCGACGACCGCAAGCTGCGCAAGAAGGGCCGCGCGCACTCCCGCTGACCCCAGAAGGCATCGCCCCGCCCGGAAGAATCCCCGGCGGGGCGATGCGTTTTCATGATCCGGAACTCGCTTTTGTTCGTATGGACAAAAGTTTGCATCAGACGTGCCGAAGCTATGGACATGCGGCCCGGAAGGCTCCTACTGTGTCGGACACAACACACATCGCCGTCGTCGATGTGACGGACTTCCGATGCGGAGGTGACTGCCGGTGCGGACGGTCGACCCCCTGCACGTACGGCTTCTGCGACTGCTCCGGGACGAGGGCGCGGTGTCCCGCGCCGAACTCGGCGACCGGCTCCAGATGCCCCGCCCGCGCCTGCTCGCCGAGCTGGAACGCCTGGTCTCCCTCGGCTACGTGGCCGAGGCGGGGCTGGCCGCCTCCCGGGGCGGGCGGCGCTCCACCCTCGTCGAACTGAGCCCGCACCTGCGGTTCGCCGCCGTCGACCTGGGCGCCAGTTCGATCGACGTGGAGGTGGTGAACGGCCGGCTGGAGACGGTGGCCGCCTACACCGAGACCGCCGACATCCGCTCCGGCCCGAAGGTGACGCTCCAGCGGGTCAACGAGCTGCTGCACAAGGCCAAGGTGGACGGCGCGTACGAGCGGCTCGACGCGGTGGGCATCGGCGTACCGGGGCCGGTCAGCTTCCGCGACGGCGTGCCGGTCTCCCCGCCGATCATGCCCGGCTGGGACCGGTTCCCGGTCCGCGAGCTGCTCACCCGCGAGCACGGCTGCCCGGCCGTGGTCGACAACGACGTCAACATCATGGCGATCGGCGAGCGGCACGGCGGCGTGGCCCACTCGGTCGACGACTTCCTGTTCATCAAGATCGGCACTGGTATCGGCTGCGGCATCTACCTGCACGGCGAGGTCTACCGGGGCACCGACGGCTGCGCCGGGGACATCGGCCACATCCAGGTCGACCCGAACGGCCCGATGTGCAGCTGCGGCAACCTCGGCTGCCTGGAGGCGGTGTTCAGCGGCGCCGCGCTGGCCCGGGAGGCGACAGTCGCGGCCCGCACCGAGGTGTCCCCGGCACTGGCCGAGCGGCTCGCGGCCCGGGGGGTGGTGACCGCGCTGGACGTGGCGCAGGGGGCGATCGAGGGGGACGTCACCTGCATCCAGCTCATCCGCGACGGCGGCCGGCGGGTCGGGAGCGTACTGGCCGGGCTGGTCAGCTTCACCAACCCGTCGATGATCGTGATCGGCGGCGGGCTCGCCCAGCTCGGGCACATCCTGCTGGCCGAGATCCGCAGCGTGGTCTACCGCCGCTCGCTGCCACTGGCCACCGGCAACCTGCCCGTCGTCCTGTCCGAGCTGGGCCCGCGCGCCGGCGTCGCCGGCGCGGCGGTGCTGGCCAGTGACCTCGCATTCGGGGAGGCAGCGTGAACGACACCGGCAAGCCGCTCGTCGAGGCGCCCGCGGACGCCGTCGCGGGCGAGGTGGTCCTGCGCCTCACCGACGTGGTCAAGACGTTCCCGGGGGTACGCGCGCTCGACGGCGTGCAACTGGAGGTGCGGGCCGGAGAGGTCCACTGCCTGCTGGGGCAGAACGGCGCCGGTAAGTCCACACTCATCAAGGTGCTGGCCGGGGTGCACCGGCCGGACTCCGGCGAGGTGCTCTGGCGGGGCGAGCCGGCCTCGTTCGCCAACCCGCAGGCCGCCATGCGTGCCGGCATCGCCACGATCTACCAGGAACTCGACCTGGTCGACGACCTGTCGGTGGCGGAGAACGCGTTCCTCGGCCACGAGCCGCGCCGGTTCGGCTTCGTCCGGCGGGGGCACATGGCCCGGCGTGCCCGGCAGATCCTGGCACGGCTCGGCCACCCGGAGATCCCGCCGGGACGGCTGGTGCGGCACCTGCCCGCCGCCGGCAAGCAGATCGTCAGCATGGCCCGGGCGCTGTCCCACGAGGCGCGGCTGATCATCATGGACGAGCCGAGCGCGGTGCTGGCCCACGACGAGGTGGCGAACCTGTTCCGGATCATCCGGGAACTCACCGCGCAGGGCATCGCGGTCATCTACATCTCGCACCGGCTGGAGGAGATCCGCGAGATCGGCGACCGGGTCACCGTACTCAAGGACGGCCGGACCACGGCGGCGAGCCTGCCGGCCCGCGAGACGCCGACCCGCGACCTGGTCGCCCGGATGACCGGGCGGACCATCGAGTACGTCTTCCCGCAGCGCCCGGCCGACCACGGGGACGGCGCGGAGCTGCTGCGGGTGGACGGGCTGACCCGGCACGGCGAGTTCGCCGACGTCTCGCTCGGGGTCCGGGCGGGAGAGATCGTCGGCATCGCCGGGCTGGTCGGTTCCGGCCGGTCGGAGCTGCTGGAGACCATCTTCGGCGCGCGCCGGGCGCACGCCGGGACGGTCCGGGTGGACGGCCGTGCGCTGCGTCCCGGCAGTGTGGGCGCGGCGGTACGGGCCGGGATGGGCATGGCGCCGGAGGAGCGCAAGAGTCAGGCGCTGCTGCTCGGCGAACCGATCTACCGCAACGTCACGCTCGCCACGTTCAGCAGGTACGCCCGCCTCGGCTTCACCGATACCGGACGGGAGCGCGCCGAGGCGGACCGGATCGCCGCGTCGCTGGAGCTGCGGCCCCGGGACGTACGCCGGCCGGTGCGCACGCTGTCGGGCGGCAACCAGCAGAAGGTGGTGGTCGGGCGGTGGCTGCTCGGAGACACCCGGCTGCTGCTGCTCGACGAGCCGACCCGGGGCGTGGACGTGGGCGCCCGCGCCGAGCTGTACCAGGTGATCCGCGATCTGGCCGCCCGTGGCGTCGGGGTGCTGCTGGTCTCAAGCGAGGTGCCCGAGGTGCTGGGCCTGGCCGACCGGGTGCTGGTGATGCGGGAGGGCCGGGTGGTCCGCGAGGCCCCGGCCGGCGAACTGGACGAGAACACAGTGCTCGACCTCGTCATGGCGGGGTCTCTCATGGAAGGCGCACCGGCATGAGCGATGTCAGAGAATCCTCGCTGCCCGCGCAGTCGCCGCCGGTGGAGCGGACGGAGACCGCGAAGGTCGGCGCGCCGGCGAAGCTCTCCTGGTGGCGCGGTGACGGCGGGGAGGGCGTCAAGCGCAACCTCGGCCTGCTCGCCACGCTGGTCGTGCTGGTGGTCATCGGCGTCCTGACCCGCCCCGACCTCTACGGCGACCCGAACTGGGTGTGGGGCAACACGCTCACCATCCTCAAGCTCGCCTCGGTGGTCGGCGTGGTCACAGTCGGCATGACGTTCGTGATCATCGGCGGGGGCATCGACCTGTCGGTCGGCGCGATCGTCGCCCTCGCCGGGGTCTGGTGCACCACAGTGGCCACGCAGAGCTACGGCGCGGGCGGCATGATCTTCACCGCGCTCACAGTCGGGCTCGCCGTCGGCGTGGTGAACGGGCTGCTCGTCTCGTACGGGCGGCTGGTGCCGTTCATCGCCACGCTCGCCATGCTCGTGGCCGCCCGGGGGCTGGCGGCGGAGATCTCCGACAAGCAGACCCAGGTGTCGGGCAGCACGTTCATCAACGGCATCGCCAGCACGAACGTGCTCGGCATCCCGCTGCTGGTCTACATCCTGGTGGCGGTGGTGGCGGCCGGCTGGGTGCTGCTGAACCGGACCACGTTCGGCCGCCGTACGGTGGCGGTCGGCGGCAACCCGGAGGCGGCCCGGCTGGCAGGCATCAACGTCCGCCGGCACACGGTGCTCCTCTACGCGCTGTCCGGCCTGTGCTGCGGCATCGCCGCGGTCATGCTGACCGCGCAGGCCACCTCCGCGCAGGCGGCGATGGCCAACCTCTACGAGCTGGACGCGATCGCCGCCGCGATCATCGGCGGCACGCTGCTCAGCGGCGGGCGGGGAACGATCATCGGCTCCCTGCTCGGGGTGATCATCTTCTCCACCATCACCAACCTGTTCGCCATCAACAACCTCTCCGCCGAGGCCCAGAACATGGTCAAGGGCGGCATCATCGTCGCCGCCGTCCTGGTCCAGCAGGTGCAGTTCGGCAGTCTCACCCAGTTCCTCGCCCGCAACCGGGCCACCACCACCTGACCCCACCCGCGCACACCCCGGCTGCCGTCGTACCGACTGTGGTCCGGCCCGCCACACCCGAAACCACCCCACCACCTCATCCCAGGAGGCGTCATGAGAACACCGCGCCATGACCTGTCCCGCCGCCGGCTGCTCTTCGGCGGGGCCGCCGTCTCCGCCGGGGTGCTGCTCGCCGGCTGCACCAGCAACGAGCAGAACCCGACCGAGGCGCAGACCAAGGCGGCCGGTTCCGGCGCCAACACCGAGACGGGCAAGAAGGTGAGCATCGGCTTCTCCGCCCCGGCCGCCGACCACGGCTGGATCGCCGCCATCACCAACAACGCCAAGGCCCAGGCCGGGGCGTACCAGGACGTGGAGCTGAAGTCGGTCGAGGCCGGCGCGGACGCGGCGGCCCAGCGGGCGGCGCTGTCCACGCTGATCTCGCAGAAGCCCGACGTGATCGTGCTGCTGCCGCACGACGGCAAGGAACTCAACGCGTTCGGCCTGGAGGCGATGAAGGCCGGCATCCCGGTGGTCAACCTGGACCGGGCCTTCCCGGACGCGCGGGCCTACCGGCTGCAGATCAAGGGCGACAACTACGGCATGGGGGTGGCCGCCGCCACCTACATCGCCGAGCAGCTCAAGGCCAAGGGCGTCAGCAACCCGGTGATCGGCGAGATCCCCGGCATCGAGTCGCTGGAGCTGACCCAGGAACGCTCGAAGGGGTTCGCCGACACGCTCGCCTCGTACGGGTTCAAGGTCGCCAACCGGCGGCCTGCGGAGTTCACTGTGGACTCGGGGCAGCAGGCCGCCACCGGCCTGTTCCAGGCGCTGCCGAAGATCGACGCGGTCTGGAACCACGACGACGACCAGGGCATCGGCGTGCTCGCGGCGGTCAACCAGGCCAACCGCAAGGAATTCGTCATGGTCGGCGGCGCCGGCTCCAAGAAGGCCATGGAGGACATCGCCGCCGACAACACGGTCCTCAAGGCCACAGTCACCTACAGCCCGTCGATGGCCTCCTCGGCCATCTCCCTGGCGCGCCTGATCGGCCAGGGCAAGGGCATGTCCGACCTGGTCGAACTCCAGGTACCGAAGGAGATCGTGCTCGCCTCCGAGACGATCACCAAGGAGAACGCGAGCGACTACCTGAAGCTCGGGTTCTGACACACGGGGGGAGACCCACCTTGTCCAGTCACGACAGCATCCTGCGGGTCGGCATGGTCGGCTACGCGTTCATGGGCGCCGCGCACTCCCAGGCGTGGCGCACCGTGAACCGGGTGTTCGACCTGCCGGCGCGGGTGCGGATGGCGCTCGTCTGCGGCCGCGACGAGCCGAAGGTGGCCGAGGCCGCCGACCGGCTCGGCTGGGACGGCTACACCACCGACTGGCGGCGGCTCGTCGAGTCCGACGAGATCGACGTGGTCGACATCTGCACGCCGGGGGACAGCCACCGCGAGATCGCACTCGCCGCGCTCGCCGCGGGCAAGCACGTGCTGTGCGAGAAGCCGCTGGCGAACAGCGTCGCCGAGGCCCGCGAGATGACCGAGGCCGCGGCCCGGGCACGCGAGTCCGGGGTACGCGCGATGTGCGGCTTCAACTACCGGCGGGTGCCCGCTGTCGCCCTGATGCGGCAGCTGGTGGCCGACGGGCGGATCGGCGAGATCCGGCACGTCCGGGCGACCTACCTCCAGGACTGGATCGTCGACCCGCAGTTCCCGCTGGTGTGGCGGTTGCAGAAGGACAGGGCGGGCTCCGGCGCGCTCGGTGACATCGGCGCGCACATCATCGACCTGACCCAGTACGTCACCGGCCAGCTCGTCACCGGGGTCAGCGCGCTCACCGAGACGTTCGTGCGTCAGCGGCCGCTCGTCGCCGGGTCGAGCGGCCTGGCCGCGCAGGCCGACGGCAACGGCAGCGCGACGGGCCAGGTGACAGTTGACGACGCGGCGGTGTTCGTGGCCAGGCTCGACGGGGGAGCGCTGGCCACGTACGAGGCGACCCGGTTCGCCACCGGCCGCAAGAACGCCCTGCGGGTCGAGATCAACGGCTCGCGCGGCAGCGTCGTGTTCGACCTGGAACGCCTCAACGAGCTGGAGTTCCTGGACGCCACCCGGCCGGCCGCCGAGCAGGGCTTCAGCCGGATCCTGGTGACCGAGCCGGACCACCCGTACCTGGGTGCGTGGTGGCCGCCCGGCCACATCATCGGCTACGAGCACTCCTTCACCCACCAGGCGCGCGACTTCGTCGAGGCGGTCGCCACCGGCGCCGACCCGGCCCCGTCGTTCGCCGACGCGTTGCAGGTCCAGCTCGTGCTCGACGCGGTGACCCGCTCGGCCGAGCGGGCCGCCTGGACGGAGGTGGAGCCCGCTCTGGCCGAAGCTTCCGCCTGACCCGAGACGGCCCCTACGGGGTCCGTCGACACTCACCGGCGCCGGCCGGCGAGGGCCCGCCGCGGTTGCGCCCCGCGGCGGGGACGAGGCCGGCTCCGGGGAGCGTGCCGCCGGTGTCCGCCGGCACGACCAGCACGGCCCTCCGGTGCGGCCGGACCGGGATTCCCCGGCCGCACCGGTGGACCGGCCATACCTGGGGAGGTAGCGCGAATGCGTACGGGTGTCTGGCTGGTGGGTGCGCGCGGCTCGGTCGCCACCACGAGCGTGGTCGGGGGACTGGCCCTGCGGGCCGGGCTCACCGCGCCGACCGGCTGCGTGACCGAGCTGCCCGACCTGCGCGGGCCCGCCCTGCCGGGCTTCGCCGATCTCGTCTTCGGCGGCCACGACGTGGTCACCACCCCGCTCACCAAACGCGCCGAGGCGCTCGCCGCCGCAGGCGTGCTGCCCGCCCGGCTGGCCGACGCCGTGGCGCCCGACCTGGCCGCCGTCGAGGCGTCGCTGCGGCCCGCGCCCACCGAGGGCGGCCAGGGCGAGCGGATCGCCGCGGTGGTGCGCGACCTGACCGACTTCCGCAGCCGGAACGGGCTGGACCGGGTGGTGGTGGTCAACGTCGCCGCCACCGAACCGGCGCCCGCCCCGCACCCGGCCCACAGCGACCTGGCCGCGCTGCGCGACGCGCTGACCGGCCCGGCCGACGTGCTGCCGCCCAGCTCCGGATACGCGTACGCGGCGTTCACCGCGGGCTGCCCGTACGTGGACTTCACCCCGTCCACGGGCGCCCGCCTGCCGGCCCTGGCCGCGCTCGCCGCCGAACGAAAGCTGCCGTACGCCGGGCACGACGGCAAGACCGGCGAGACGCTGCTCAAGTCGGTGCTCGCGCCGATGTTCGCGATGCGGCACCTGGCCGTGCGCTCCTGGTCCGGCACGAACCTGCTCGGCGGCGGCGACGGCGCCATGCTCGCCGACCCGGCCGCCAACGCCGCGAAGGTGGGCAGCAAACAGCGGGTGCTCGCCGAGACGCTCGGCTACCTGCCGCAGGGCCACACCCGGATCGAGTACGTCGAGGAACTCGGCGACTTCAAGACCGCGTGGGACCTGGTCACGTTCGCCGGTTTCCTGGGCACCGGAATGCGGATGGAGTTCACCTGGCACGGCTGCGACTCGGCGCTCGCCGCGCCGCTCGTGCTGGACCTGGCCCGGCTCACCGCCGCCGCGCACGCCGCCGGCCGCCACGGCCCGCTGACCGAGCTGGCGTTCTTCTTCAAGGACCCGCTCGGCGCGACCGGCCACGCGCTCGGTGAACAGTGGACGGTGCTGCGGGAGTTCGCCGCCGCCCTGCACGCCCGGGTGACGCCGTGACCCGCCTGGCCGACCTGGCCGAGCTGGTCCGGGCGCCCGCCGCGCTCTCCGTACCCGGGGACGTGCTCTCCGGCGCGGCGGCCGCCGGTGCGCTCGGTCCGCGTACACCGGCCCTGGCCGGCGCGTCGGTGCTGCTGTACTGGGCCGGGATGGCCGCCAACGACTGGGCTGACCGGCGGCTGGACGCGGTCGAGCGGCCGGAGCGGCCGATCCCGTCCGGCCGGGTGCGCCCGTCGGTCGCGCTCGGCGTCGCGTCCGGCCTGACCGCCGCCGGGCTCGCGGTCGCCACCGCCGCCGGGGGCCGCCGGGCGGCGGCAGTCGCGCTGCCGCTCGCGGCCACGATCTGGGGGTACGACCTGCGCGCGAAGAACACCGCCGCCGGGCCGGCGGTGATGGCCGCGTGCCGAGGGCTGGACGTGCTGCTCGGCGCGTCCGGCGGGCGGGTGGTCCGGGCGCTCCCGGCCGCGCTCACAGTCGCCGCGCACACCTGGACCGTGACCGCGCTGTCCCGCCGCGAGGTGACCGGCGCGGACCGGCGGTTGCCCGGCCTCACGCTCGCCGGCACCGCGCTGATCGCGCTCACCACTTCGGCCCGGCCGACCGTGTTAAGCGGGGCCCCCTCCTCTACCGGATGCGTTAAGAGGGGGCCCTTCCTTCGGCTCGGGGAGCTGGTTCCGGCGGTGCTCGCCGCCGGGTACGCCGTCCGCTACGGCCGGGCGCAGGCCCGCGTGCTCGCCGACCCGTCACCGGCCCGGGTGCGAGCCGCGGTCGGCGCCGGGATCACCGGGCTGCCCGCGTTGCAGGGCGCGCTCACCGCCCGCGCCGGGGCCCGGCTGCTCGGCCTCGCCGTGGCCGGCGCCGCGCCGCTCGGCCGCCGCCTGGCCCGACTGATCTCACCGACATGACCGCCGCGCCGGCCACCCGGCCCACCGCCGGCCCGCTGTCCGGGCCGGGCGCGCTGCGCTTCGGGTACGGCACCAACGGCTTCGCCAACCACCGGCTCGGGGACGCGCTCGCGGTCCTCGCCGACCTCGGCTACGTGGGCGTCGCGCTCACCCTCGACCACGACCACCTGGACCCGTTCGCCCCCGGCCTGGCCCGCCGGGTCGCCGCCGTTCGTCGACGGCTGGACGCGCTGGGGCTGGCCGTGGTGGTCGAGACCGGCGCCCGGTACCTGCTCGACCCGCGGCACAAGCACGCGCCGACGCTGCTGCACGACGACCCGGCCCGGCGGGTGGAGTTCCTGCGCCGGGCCGTCCGGATCGGCGCCGACCTGGGCGCGGAGGCGGTCTCCTTCTGGGCCGGGGTACGCCCACCCGGCGTACCACCCGGCGTCGCCGCCGACCGCCTGGTGGCGGGCTGCGCGACGGTGTGCGCCGCGGCGGCGGAGGCGGGTGTGCCGCTGGGCTTCGAACCGGAGCCGGGCATGTTCGTGGAGGACATCGCCGGGTGGTGGCGGCTGCGCGAGGCGCTGGGCGCGCCGCCCGGCTTCGGCATCACGCTCGACATCGGGCACTGTCGCTGCCTGGAGCCGATGCCGGTGCCGCAGTGCGTGTCGGCGGTCGCCGCGCATCTGGTCAACGTGCAGATCGACGACATGCGCCGGGGCGTGCACGAGCACCTGGAGTTCGGCACCGGCGAGATCGACTTCCCGCCGGTGCTGCGCGCCCTGGCCGACGCCGGCTACCGCGGGCTGGTGGCCGTGGAACTGCCCCGCCACTCGCACGCCGCACCGGCCGTCGCCGCCCGCTCACTGGACTTCCTGCGCGCCGCCGCCTCGCGCGGCGAGGGGCGGTGACCCACCACCTTCCACCCGGCAGAGGGGAGACGGCATGACACCCGACCGACTGCGCGCCGCGCTTCGGGGCGTACCCGATCCGCAGTGGCTGGACGCGGCGCTGCGCCGCGTCGCGACCGAACCCACGGCGATCGGGCGGTTCTTCGCCGCCGCCGCCCGGCGGTGCGGTCGCCTGCCGCTGCCCGACCCGCCCGGCTGGACGGCGGACGAGGCGGCCCGGGCGCTGCTGCTGACCGCGCTGCCGCACGGCCACGCCGCCGCCGCGGAGACGCTGTACCGGCAGGGCGACGCCGCCGAGAAACGCGCCGTGCTGCGTGCGCTGCCGCTGCTGCCGATCGGCGCGGAGTGCGTGCCGCTGCTGCACGACGCGACCCGCACCAACGACACCCGGCTGGTGGCCGCGGCGCTCGGCCCGTACGCCCGGCACCTGGAGCAGGCGACCTGGCGGCAGGCGGTGCTCAAGTGCGTGTTCACCGGCGTGCCGCTGGCGGTTGTCGACGGCCTGCCGGAGCGGGCCGGCGGCGAGCTGGCCCGGATGCTCGCCGCGTTCGCCGCCGAACGGCACGCCGCCGGCCGCGACATGCCCGCCGACGCGACCGACCTGCTGCGCCGGCTGACCATCCCCACGACGGAGGCGTGACATGCGCATCTTCGACCCGCACATCCACATGACGTCCCGCACCACCGACGACTACGAGCGGATGGCCGCCGCGGGCGTCCGCGCGGTGGTCGAGCCGGCGTTCTGGCTGGGCCAGCCGCGTACGAGCGTGGACAGCTTCGTGGACTACTTCGACTCGCTGATCGGGTGGGAGCCGTTCCGGGCCGGCCAGTTCGGCATCCGGCACCACGCCACTGTGGCGCTGAACCCGAAGGAGGCGAACGACCCGCGCTGCCGCCCGGTGCTCGACCTGCTGCCCCGCTACCTGGACAAGGACGGCGTGGTGGCGGTCGGCGAGATCGGTTACGACGCGATGACGCCGGCCGAGGACGCCGCGCTGGCCGGTCAGCTCGCCCTGGCCGTCGCGCACGACCTGCCGGCGCTGGTGCACACGCCGCACCGGGACAAGGCGCGCGGCGTCGAGCGGACGCTCGCGGTGGTCGCCGAGTCGGGCATCGCGCCGGGACGGGTGCTCGTCGACCACCTCAACGAGGTGACCGTCGAGCTGGTCCGGGACACCGGCTGCTGGCTGGGCTTCTCGATCTATCCGGAGACGAAGATGTCGCCGCCGCGGATGGTGGAGCTGCTGAAGCGGTACGGCACCGAACGGATGCTGGTGAACTCGGCGGCCGACTGGGGCCGGTCGGATCCGCTGCTGACCCGGGCCACCGGGGAGGCGATGCTGCTGGCCGGGTTCGACGCCGACGACGTGGACCGGGTGCTGTGGCGCAACCCGGTGGAGTTCTACGGCCAGTCCGGCCGGCTCGACCTGACCGACCTGGAGACGAGCGACCCCACCTTCGCCGGCAACTCGATCGCCCGTGGGGGGCAGTGATGCGGCTGCGCCACGCCGACGGCACGACCGTCCATCTCGGCTACTGCACGAACGTGCACCCGGCCGAGGACCTGCCGGGCATCGTCGCCCAGCTCGACACGTACGCGGTGGCGGTCCGCCGGGCGCTCGACGTGGACCGGCTCGGGCTCGGACTCTGGCTGGCCGCGCCGGTGGCCGCCGCGCTCGCCGCCGACCCGCCGGCCCGGCGCCGGCTGCGCCACGAGCTGGCGGTACGCGGGCTGGAGGTGGTCACGCTCAACGGCTTCCCGTACGCCGCGTTCCAGGCCCCTGTGGTCAAGGGCGCGGTGTACCACCCGGACTGGACCACGCCGCAACGGTCGGCGTACACGCTGGACCTGGCTCGGGTTCTCGCCGACCTGCTGCCCGACGACGCCGTCCGGGGTTCGATCTCGACGCTGCCGATCGCCTGGCGCACCCCGTGGGACGCCGGGCGGGCCGCCACCGCCCGGCGTCGCCTGGACGCGCTGGCCGGGGGCCTGGCCGCGGTGCAGCGGGAGACCGGCCGGGTGATCCGGGTCGGCTTCGAACCGGAACCGGGCTGTCTGGTGGAGTCGACGGGACAAGCACGCGAGGTATTCTCAGACATGGATACCGACCGGCTCGGGATCTGCGTGGATCTCGCGCACCTGGCGTGTGCCTGGGAGCAGCCGGCGGATGCCCTGGCCGGGTTGCGTGCCGCCGGTCTCCCCGTGGTGAAGGTCCAGGTGTCCGCAGCGGTCGAGGCCCCTGACCCGCCCGCCGCGAGCGCGGCGCTGCGCCGGTTCGTCGAACCGCGCTTCCTGCACCAGACGCGGGCTGCCGGTTGCGCAGGCGCCGCCGATCCGGCCGATCCGGCGTACGCGGCCGACGACCTCGACGCCGCACTCGACGCGCGGCTGCCCGGGGCGTGGCGGGTGCACTACCACGTGCCGTTGCACGCACCGCCCGAGCCGCCGCTGCGCTCCACGGTCCCGGTGCTGCGCAAGGCGCTGGCCGCGTTGTACGCCGGTCCCGTCGCCGGCTGCGACCACCTCGACGTCGAGACGTACACCTGGGGGGTGCTGCCGGAGGCGCGGCGGCCGCGCGGCGACGCGGAGCTGGCCGCCGGCATCGCCGCCGAGCTGGCGTTCGCCCGCGACGAGCTGACCGCGCTCGGCCTGGCCACGACGGTGGGGACGCCCTCGTGAGCCGGCGGCTCGTGGTGCTCGACGTGGTCGGGCTGACGCCGCGGCTGCTGGCGTACATGCCCCGGCTGCGCGCGGTGGCCGACGCCGGGTTCGCCGCCGAGCTGGGCACCGTGCTGCCGGCGGTGACCTGCTCAGCGCAGTCCACGTTCCTCACCGGCGAGCTGCCCGCCGGGCACGGCGTGGTGGGCAACGGCTGGTACTTCCGCGACCTGGGCGAGGTGCTGCTCTGGCGGCAGCACAACGGGCTCGTCGGCGGCGAGAAGGTGTGGCAGGCGGCCCGTCGCGTCGAGCCGGGCTACCGGGTGGCGAACGTCTGCTGGTGGTACGCGATGGGCGCGGACGTGGACTGGACGGTCACGCCGCGCCCGGTCTACCACGCCGACGGGCACAAGGAGCCCGACTGCTGGACCGACCCGCCCGAGCTGCGGGACACCCTCACCGACGCGCTCGGCACGTTCCCGCTGTTCAGCTACTGGGGGCCGGGTGCCGGGCTGCCGTCCTCGGCGTGGATCAGCCGGGCCGCGCAGCGCATCCTCGCCGATCACGCTCCCGACCTGACGCTGGTCTACCTGCCGCACCTGGACTACGACCTGCAACGCTTCGGCCCGTCCAGCCCGCAGGCAGCCGCCGCGGCGGCGGAGCTGGACACCGTGCTCGGTCCGCTGCTCGACGCCGCGCGGGAGCGGGACGCCACAGTGGTGGCGTTGTCCGAGTACGGCATCACCGACGTGTCCCGCCCGGTGGACGTGAACCGGATGCTGCGCGCCGAGGGGCTGTTGCGGGTCTACACCCAGGCCGGGATGGAATATCTCGACCCGTGGACGTCGCGGGCGTTCGCGGTGGCCGACCACCAGGTGGCGCACGTCTACGTCAAGGATCCGGCGGACGTGCCGGCGGTGGCGAAGCTCTGCGCGTCGCTGCCGGGCGTGGCCGAGGTGCTCGACGCCGCCGGGCAGGCCGGGTACGGGCTGGATCACCCCCGCTCGGGTGAGCTGGTGCTGGTGGCCGAGCCGGACGCCTGGTTCACGTACTACTACTGGCTCGACGACGCGCGGGCGCCCGACTTCGCCCGGCTGGTGGAGATCCACCGCAAGCCCGGCTACGACCCGGCCGAGCTGTTCTTCGACCCGGCCGCGCCGGGTGCGGCGAAGCGCCGCGCGGCGGTGGCGCTGGCCCGCAAGAAGCTCGGGCTGCGCTACCTGATGTCAGTGGTGGGGCTGGACGCGGGCGCGCGTGCGGTGCGTGGTTCACACGGGCGCCTGCCCGCCGACCCGGCGGACGGCCCGGTGCTGCTCTGCTCCGACCGGGCCGCGATCCGGCCCCGGGTGGAGGCCACCGATGTGAAGGCGTTGCTGCTCGAACTCGCCGGACTGGCCAGGGAGGCACCATGACCGTAACCGTCGCACCGACCGATCCGGCCCTGTTGCGGGGCCGCTTCGACGCCGCGCTAGCCGCGTTCCTGGACGCGAGAGAGCCGGATCGGCCGGATGACGGTACGGGGGCCGTCCACACTGCTCTGCGCTGGTTCGTCCTGGCCGGCGGCAAGCGGATGCGACCGCTGTTCTGCTACTGGGGCTGGCGGGGGTTCGGCGGCCCGGACGCCTCGCCGATCGTGGTCGCCGCGGCGTCGCTGGAGCTGTTCCACGCGTTCGCGCTGATCCACGACGACATCGTGGACCGCAGCGACCGCCGCCGGGGCGCGCCGACGCTGCACCGGTTCTTCGCCGAGCTGCACGCCGCGTCCGGCTGGCCGGGCGACCCGGTGGCGTACGGGCGACAGGCCGCGGTGCTCTGCGGCGACCTCTGCGCCACCTGGTCGGCGCAGATGTTCCACGGGTGCGGGTTGCCGCCCGAGCGGCTGCGCCGGGGGCACGTGCTGCTGGCCCGGATGCGCTCGGAGGTGATCGCGGGGGAGTACCTGGACGTGGTCGGGGCGGCCGGGGACGGCTCGGTGGCGAACGCGCTCACAGTGGTACGGCTGAAGACGGCCCGCTACACGGTGACCCGTCCGGTGCAGATCGGTGCCGCGCTCGCCGGTGCGGCGCCGGAGGAGGTGGCCGCGCTGGCCGGGTTCGGCGACCCGCTCGGGGACGCGTTCCAGCTGCGCGACGACCTGCTCGGCGTCTTCGGTGACCCGTCGGTGACCGGCAAGTCCAACCTGGACGACCTGCGTGAGGGCAAGCCGACGGTGCTGCTGGCGCTGGCCCGGGCGTCCGCCTCGCCGGCCGGTGCGGCCCGGCTGGGGGAGCTGGTCGGCGATCCCGGCCTCGACCAGTCGGCCGCGGCCGAGGTGCGGGGCATCGTCGAGGAGTCCGGTGCCCGGGAGGCGGTGGAGCGGATGATCCGTACCCGGGCCGACGCGGCACTTGTCGCGCTGGACGCGTTGCCGCTGGCGGAACCGGCGCGGCGGGTGCTGGCGGCGCTCGCGGAGCGGGCGGTCGACCGCCACGAGTGACACCTACTTTTGTCGCTGAGCGCCGAAAGTCAAAGCCAATCGATCAGAAGCTATGGACAGGCTGATCGAAAGGTCTTAATGTCGTGCACAGCACAACGCTGTTTCGCCGAGGCGACCGCCCCGCACCGCCCGCCTCGGCGAGGTGACCTCCGGTCCCGACCGGAGGTCGCGGCCCGCCGACCTCCCCGGCAGGCCGGCGCAGCATCCCCCTGCTCGGCATCCGGCGCGACGCGCGCCCGTTCCTGGCTGCGCGCGTCAGGAAGGGACAGCACAGCATGTCCAGCCACCACCACCCCCGTGCCCGACGACCGTTCGCCGCTGCCGCAGCGCTGCTGCTCGCGGCCACCGCCGGCACCGTCACAGTGGCCGCGGCGTCCGTCCCGGCGTCCGCCCACCCGATCCCGGCGAGCGACTTCCAGCAGGTCGAACTCGCCCGCGGTGTCGCCGAGACCGGCGAACCGATGTCGCTCGCGGTGCTGCCCGACCGGTCGGTCCTGCACACCGCCCGCAACGGCACGCTGCGCCGCACCGACGCGGCCGGCGCCACCACGGTTATCGGCACGCTGCCTGTCTACACCCACGACGAGGAGGGGCTCCAGGGCGTCGGCGTCGACCCCGGCTTCGCCTCCAACCGGCACATCTACCTCTACTACGCGCCGCCGCTGTCCACCCCGGCCGGCGACGCGCCCGCCACCGGCACCGACTTCTCCGCCTGGCAGGGCGTCAACCGGCTCTCCCGGTTCACCCTCAACGCCGACTTCACGCTCAACCAGGCCAGCAAGGTCGACGTGCTCGACGTACCGGCCGATCGGGGGCTGTGCTGCCACGTCGGCGGCGACATCGACTTCGACGCCGCGGGCAACCTCTACCTGTCCACCGGCGACGACACCAACCCGTTCGACTCGGCCGGCTACGCGCCGATCGACGAGCGCACCAACCGCAACCCCGGGTACGACGCGCAGCGCAGCGCCGGCAACACCAACGACCTGCGGGGCAAGATCCTGCGGATCAAGGTGAACGCCAACGGCACCTACTCGATCCCGGCCGGCAACCTCTTCGCGCCCGGCACCGCGCGGACCCGCCCGGAGATCTACGCGATGGGCTTCCGCAACCCGTTCCGGATCAGCGTCGACAAGGCCACCGGCATCGTCTACGTGGGCGACTACGGGCCGGACGCCGGCACCACCACGGCCCGCGGCCCGTCCGGGCAGGTCGAGTTCAACCGGGTGACCGGGCCCGGCAACTACGGCTGGCCGTACTGCACCGGCACCAACACCGCCGCCGAGACGTACGCCGAGTGGGACTTCGCCGCCGGTACCGCCGGCCCGAAGTTCAACTGCACCGGCGGGCCGACGAACAACTCGTTCCGCAACACCGGCCTGGCCACGCTGCCGGCGGCGAAGCCGTCCTGGATCCGCTACGCCGGTGACGCCGGCAGCCCGCCCGAGTTCGGCGGCGGCTCCGAGTCGCCGATGGGCGGCCCGGTCTACCGGTACGACGCGGCGAACCCGTCCACCACGAAGTTCCCGCAGTCCTTCGACGGGCAGTTCTTCGCCACCGAGTTCGGCCGGGGCTGGATCAAGCCGATCCACGTCGGCGCGGACGGCTCACCCGGCACCATCGACAGCTTCCCGTGGACCGGCAAGCAGGTGATGGACTCGGCGTTCGGCCCGGACGGCGCGTACTACGTGCTCGACTACGGCACCGGCTACTTCAACGGCGACGCCAACTCGGCGCTGTACCGCTTCGACTACCTGGGCGGCGCCAACCGCGCCCCGGTGGCCCGCGCCGCGGCCGACCGGACCTCCGGCGCCGCGCCGCTGACTGTGGCCTTCTCCTCGGCCGGCTCGTCCGACCCGGAGGGCGGCGCGCTGACGTACGCCTGGACGTTCGGCGACGGCGGCACCTCGACCGCCGCGAACCCCTCGCACACCTACACCACCAACGGCAGGTACACCGCCACCCTCACCGTGCGCGACCCGCAGGGCGCCACCGGCACCGCGAGCGTGACGGTCACAGTGGGCAACACCGCGCCGACAGTCGTCATCGAGACGCCCGGCAACGGCAAGCTGTTCTCCTTCGGCGACACCGTGCCGTTCCGGATCACCGTCACCGACCCGGAGGACGCCACGATCGACTGCACGAAGGTCAAGATGACCTACGTGCTCGGCCACGACCAGCACGGCCACCAGATCACCTCGGCGACCGGCTGCACCGGCTCGATCGCCGTACCCGTCGACGGTGAGCACGACGACGCGGCGAACATCTTCGCCGTCTTCGACGCCGAGTACACCGACTCCGGCGGCCTCACCACGCACACCCAGCACACGCTCCAGCCCCGGCACCGCCAGGCCGAGCACTTCAAGACCTCGTCCGGGATCAACACGTTCGACAAGGCCACCGCCGAGGGCGGCAAGACCGTCGGCGACATCCACAACGGGGACTGGATCGCGTTCCAGCCGTACCTGCTCGCCGACGCCACCGGGTTCACCGCCCGGGTGTCGTCCGCCGGAGCCGGCGGCACGCTCCAGGTGCGGGCCGGCTCGGCCACCGGCACCGTGCTCGGCTCGGCCACCGTCCCGGTCACCGGCGCCTGGGACACGTTCACCACAGTCACCGGCACGATCGCCAATCCGCCGGCCGGCACCACCACGCTCTACCTGACGTTCGCCGGTGGCACCGGGGCGCTCTACGACCTGGACGCGTTCACGCTCACCACGTCGGCCGTGCGCACCGGCCCGGTCAAGGGCCTGGCCGGCAAGTGCCTGGACGTGCGCAACGCCGCCACCGCCGACGGCACCCAGATCCAGCTATACACCTGCAACGGCACGACGGCGCAGTCGTGGACCGTGACGCCGAACGGCACCGTGAAGGCGCTGGGCAAGTGCCTGGACGTATCCGGCGGGGCCAGCGCGGACGGCACGAAGATCCAGCTCTACACGTGCAACGGCACCGGGGCGCAGAACTGGTCCGCGCAGGCCGACGGGACCGTGCGCAACCCGCAGTCGGGCAAGTGCCTGGACGTGTCCGGCAACAACTCGGCCGACGGCACGGCGGTGCACCTGTGGACCTGCACCGGCGCGGCGAACCAGCGCTGGACCCTGCCGTGAGGATGAAGGAGAACCAGATGAAACTCGTGCGTACCGCACTGGGGGCGGTGACCGCCGTCCTCGCCACCATCGCCTGCACCGTCCCCGCGGGCCCGGCAGCCGCCGCCGACGCCCCCTACGACGTGCTCGTCTTCTCCAAGACCGCCGGCTTCCGCCACGACTCCATCGCGGTCGGCACGCAGGCCGTACGGGAGCTGGGCGCGGCGAACAACTTCACCGTCACCGCGACCGAGGACGCCGCCCAGTTCACCACCGCCAACCTGGCCCGCTTCGAGGCGGTGATCTTCCTCAACACCACGGGGGACGTCCTCAACGCCAGCCAGCAGTCGGCGTTCGAGGCGTACATCGGCGCCGGCGGCGGGTACGTCGGCGTGCACTCCGCCGCCGACACCGAGTACGACTGGCCGTTCTACGGCAACCTGGTCGGCGCCTGGTTCGCCTCCCACCCGGCCATCCAGCCGGCCACGGTGAAGGTGGAGGACCGGGCGCACGCCGCCACCGCGCACCTGCCGCAGCGGTGGAACCGCACCGACGAGTGGTACGACTACCGCACCAACGCCCGCTCCACCGCGCACGTGCTGGCCAGCCTGGACGAGTCCACGTACTCCGGCGGCTCGATGGGCGGCGACCACCCGCACGCCTGGTGCAAGACGTACAGCGGCGGCCGGTCCTTCTACACCGGCGGCGGCCACACCCAGGCGTCCTACGCCGACGCGGCGTTCCGGGCGCACCTGCTCGGCGGCATCCGCTACGCCGCCGGGCGCACGAAGGCCGACTGCCGGCCGGAGACCGGCTACACCGCGCTCTACAACGGCGGCACCACCGGCTGGTCGCAGGCCGGGCCGGGCAGCTTCACCAACGCCGACGCCACGCTCACCTCGGTCGGCGGCATGGGCCTGTACTGGTACAGCGCGAAGCAGTTCACCAACTACTCGCTGAAGCTGGACTGGCGGCTGGCCGGTGACGACAACTCGGGCGTGTTCGTCGGCTTCCCGCCGTCGAGCGACCCGAACTCGGCGGTGAACAACGGCTACGAGATCCAGATCGACCCCACCGACGCGGCCGACCGGACCACCGGCGCGGTCTACGGCTTCAAGTCCGCCGACCTGGCGGCCCGGGACGCGGCGCTCAACCCGGCGGGGGAGTGGAACACCTACGAGATCCTGGTCGAGTCCGAGCGGCTCCAGGTCTTCCTCAACGGCGTGCGGATCAACGACTTCACGAACACCGACCCGGTGCGGTCGCTCGCCGGGCACGTCGGCATCCAGAACCACGGCACCGGCGACGACGTGTCGTTCCGCAACATCCGGATCAAGGAACTCGGCGGCACGCCGCCGCCGACCGGCAACACCACCGTCCAGGCCGAGGCGTTCGGTTCGGCGAGCGGCGTCAGCGCGTACCCCAAGGCCGGTGCCAACGGCGGCCAGACCCTGGGGTACGTGGACCCGGGCGACTGGGCCGCGTACCCGGGTCTGGACCTGACCGGTGTGACGTCGCTGCGCGCCCGGGTGGTCTCCGGCGGCCCGGGCGGCACACTCCAGGTGCGGACCGGCTCGCCGGGCGGCCCGGTGCTCGGCCAGGTGGCGGTGCCGAACACCGGTAGCTGGACCACGTTCGCCGACGTGAGCACCGCGCTCACCGGCGTGCCGTCCGGTACGCAGACGGTCCACCTGACGTTCACCGGCAGCGGCTCCGGGCTGTTCGACGTCGACGACTTCACGCTGGTCCGCTCGACCGGCACCGGCGGTGCCGGCCCGATCAAGGGCCTCGGCGGCAAGTGCCTGGACGTGCGGAGCGGATCGTCGGCCGACGGCACCCAGATCCAGCTCTACACCTGCAACGGCTCGTCGGCGCAGTCGTGGACGGTGACGCCGAACGGGCCGGTGAAGGCGCTCGGCAAGTGCCTGGACGTGTCGGGCGGCGGCAGTGCGGACGGCACGAAGATCCAGCTCTACACGTGCAACGGCACCGGGGCGCAGAACTGGTCGGCGCAGGCGGACGGCACGGTACGTAACCCGCAGTCGGGCAAGTGCCTGGACGTGTCCGGCAACAACTCGGCCGACGGCACGGCGGTGCACCTGTGGACGTGCACGGGCGCGGCGAACCAGCGCTGGACCCTGCCCTGACGGAGGCCATAGAGTGGAGGCGGCGACCGCGAGGTGGCCGGTGACCCGGCGGGAGGCGCAACCCGTCCGGGAGCAGACGCTCCGGCGTCCACCGGTTCCCACGCGCCGCCGCCTCCGGTCGTCCTCGCCCGGTCCGCGACGGAATCCCCCATCACCACAGGGGAGAAGGACAATGGCGCGACCCATCACGCTCTTCACCGGCCAGTGGGCCGATCTGCCGTTCGACGAGGTCTGCCGGCTCGCCGCCGAGTGGGGCTACGACGGGCTGGAGATCGCCTGCTGGGGCGACCACTTCGAGGTGGACAAGGCGCTCGCCGACGACTCGTACGTGGAGCGCAAGCGGGCCACCCTGGCCAAGCACAACCTCCAGGTGTTCGCCGTCTCCAACCACCTGGTCGGGCAGGCCGTCTGCGACCACCCGATCGACGAGCGGCACCAGGACATCCTGCCGGCCCGGATCTGGGGCGACGGAGAGCCGGAGGGGGTGCGGCAGCGGGCCGCCGAGGAGATCAAGGACACCGCGCGGGCGGCGGCGAAGCTCGGCGTGAACACCGTCGTCGGCTTCACCGGCTCGTCCATCTGGCACACGGTGGCGATGTTCCCGCCGGTGCCGCCGGCCATGATCGAGCGCGGCTACCAGGACTTCGCCGACAGGTGGAACCCGATCCTCGACGTCTTCGACGAGGTGGGGGTGCGGTTCGCGCACGAGGTGCACCCCAGCGAGATCGCCTACGACTACTGGACGACGAAGCGCACGCTGGAGGCGATCGGGCACCGGGAGGCGTTCGGGCTCAACTGGGATCCGTCGCACTTCGTCTGGCAGGAACTGGACCCGGTGAACTTCATCTTCGACTTCGCCGACCGGATCTACCACGTCGACTGCAAGGACGCGAAGGTCCGTACCGGCGACGGGCGGCGCGGCCGGCTCTCCTCCCACCTGCCCTGGGCCGACCTGCGGCGCGGCTGGGACTTCGTCTCCACCGGCCACGGCGACGTGCCGTGGGAGGACTGCTTCCGGGCGCTCAACGCGATCGGCTACGACGGCCCGATTTCGATCGAGTGGGAGGACGCCGGCATGGACCGCCTGGTCGGCGCGCCGGAGGCGCTCCAGTTCGTCCGCCGCCTGGCGTTCGACGCCCCGTCCGCGGCCTTCGACGCCGCCTTCAGCAGCAGCCGCGACTGACCGGTCAGCGGGCGGCGTAGACCTGGTCGCTGACCAGGCGCGCCGCCCCGACCAGGCCGGCGGTGTCGCCGAGGTCGGACAGGACGATCGGCATGCTGCCGGTGGCCAGCGGCGTGGAGCGCCGGTAGACCACGCCCCGGATCTCCGCGAGCAGCACCGGCCCGATCCCGCCGGGTGCGCCGCCGATGATCACGATGGCCGGGTTGACGAAGCTGACCAGCCCGACCAGCACCCGCCCGAGCCGGCGGGCGGCGTCGCGCACCAGCGTCTGCGCCGCCGGGTCGCCCTCGGTGGCCGCCGCCGCCACGTCGGCCACCGACAGCGTCCCGGCCGCGGCCAGCCGGTCCGCCAGCGCCGTCGAGCGCCCGGCCCGCGCGGCGCTCACCGCCTCGCGCACCAGTGCGACATCCCCGCAGTACGCCTCGACGCACCCGTTGTTGCCGCAGCCGCAGAGCGGCCCGTCCTCGGTGAGCTGGAAGTGGCCGATGTCGCCGGCCCCGCTGGCCGCACCCCGGTAGAGCGCGCCGGCGAGCACCAGCCCGCAGCCGATCGCCTCGCCCAGCTTGACGTAGAGGAAGTCGTCGAACGGGCGGCCGGTGCCGGCGTGCCGTTCGCCGAGGGCCATCGCGTTGGCGTCGTTGTCCACCTGCACCGGGCAGCCCAGCTCGGCGGCGAGCGTGTCGCGTACCGGGAAGCGGTGCCAGCCGGCCAGGGCCGGCGCGGACACCGGCGTGCCGTCGCGGACCTCGACCGGCGCGGGCAGCGCGACGCCGACGCCGGTGAGCGACGACAGTCCCGCCTCGACACGCAGTTTGCCGAGCAGTTCGACGATGCGCCCGACCACCACGTCCGGGCCGAGCCGGACGTCCACCGGCTCGTCGTGCCGGGCGAGCGGGTTCAGTTCGCCGTCGGTGAGCGCGACCCGCAGGACGCCGTCGCCGACGAGCACCGCGCCGAACCGGACCTGCGCGCCGACGCGCAGCAGCGACGAGCGGCGTCCGCCCCGGGACGCGGCCGGTCCGGCGGTCTCCACCAGGCCGAGCGTGGTCAGCCGGTCGACCTCGGCGGCGAACCGGGCCCGGGGCAGGCCGAGGAGGTCGGCCAGCTCGACCCGGGAGCGTGGGCCGTCGTCGCGCAGCAGGCGCAGCAGTCGCGCCTGATCCGCCGTCTCCGGTCCGACCATCGGCATCTGGTCACCTCCCCACGGAGAATGTGCCACATCGCCGCCCGCGCACACGGGAGCGGGCCGGTCACCCGGAGGTGACCGGCCCGCTGTCCGCTGGTGTCAGAGCGTGTTGCCGGTGCTGGACGGCTTGGTGCTCGTGCCGGTGGTGGTCGAGCCGGACGCGCTGGTCGAGCCCGTCCCGTTGGCGCTGCGGCTGCCGACCGCGGCCGGCGTGCCGGCGAACGGCTTGTCGGCGTCGGTCATGCCCGGCTTGCCGCCGTTGGTGGCGAGCTTCTCACCGAGCTTGGTCTGCCCCAGCTTGTCCTTGCCCTCCGAGTAGAGCCGGGTCGCCTGGGCCTGCGCGACCCCGGCCGCCTCCTGGACGGTCGGGTGGTCGAGCACCTTGCGCCCGCGGACCACCAGCTCCTCGTACTTCTCCCGGCCGGCACGGGCGCCCAGGACGAATCCCGCAGCCAGCCCGCCAAGAAACATGATCTTTCCGCGCATGGCGGCTCCTTCCGTACCTGACGCTCTCGCCGGTTTCCGCCAGCTCGGCGGAATGACCGTCTCGCGCCTGCTTCTCTGTCGACGGCTAACTACCCATCCTGCTCTCCGCTCATGCCTCCCTGTGCCGAGATGACGATTTGTCCGCAATCCTGGCGCGTCAGCCGGTCCGGTCCTCCTCCGGTAACCCCCTGGCGCACCACCCCCCGATGTCCTGTACTCTTGTCCCCGTCGCACGGAGCGGAGAGATCCGAACCGAGCGGTGCACGGTCCCCTGTAGCTCAATTGGCAGAGCAGCCGGCTGTTAACCGGCAGGTTATTGGTTCGAGTCCAATCGGGGGAGCTTCGCTCCACGTCACGCCCGTCGGCATCGCCGGCGGGCGTTCGTCGTCGCTGGTCCCCTTCGCGTGCCCGGCTGCCCGGTTTCCGCCCCCGAGTCCTCGTTCGCCCGGCAGGATGGTCGGCGTCGACTTAGACTCCCGCTGCGTCGATTGATGCGTCGATTCGAGGACGGTGGAGATGGCCGCAGGACGCAGCCGCTGGACCGCGACGCTGATCGCGGTGGCGGTGGTGCTCGGCTGGCTGATCGTCGGCGGCATCGCCGGCCCCTACTCCGGCAAGCTCGGCGAGGTCTCCACCAACGACAACGCCTCCTTCCTGCCGGCCGACGCCGAGGCCACCCGGGCGCAGGACCTGGCCGCCGGATTCGTCGACCGGGAGACCACCCCGGCACTCGTGGTCTACGAACGACCCGGCGGCCTCACCCCGGCCGACCAGCAGCGCATCCGGGCCGACGCGGCCCGCTTCGCCGAGGTGCCGGGCGTGGTCGGTCCGCTGCCGCCACCGGTCGTCAGCCAGGACGAGCAGGCCGCCCAGGTGATCGTGCCGATCGACAGCTCCGAGGGCGAACAGATCCGGTCCGTTGTGGAACGCCTGCGCGACATCGCCGGCCCGGACCGCGACGGGCTCACCGTCGACGTGGCCGGACCCGCGGGGCTGCTCGGCGACCTGATCGAGGTGTTCGGCGCGATCGACGGGCCGCTGCTCCTGGTCACGCTGACAGTGGTGCTGGTCATCCTGCTCGTCGTCTACCGCAGCCCGGTCCTCTGGATCTTCCCACTGCTGGCCGCCGGGATGTCGTACTCGCTCGCCGCCGTCTTCGTCTACCTGCTCGCCGACCACGACATCGTCAAGCTCAACGGGCAGGCACAGGGCATCCTCACCGTGCTCGTCTTCGGCGCCGGCACCGACTACGCGCTGCTGCTCATCGCCCGCTACCGGGAGGAACTGCACCGGCACGAGCGCCCGTGGGACGCCATGCGGACCGCCTGGAAGGGCGCCGCCCCGGCCATCATCGCCTCCGGCGCCACAGTCATCGTGAGCCTGCTCTGCCTGCTGCTGTCCAGCCTCAACTCCAACCGCGCGCTCGGCCCGGTCAGTGCCGTCGGCATCGCCGCCACGCTGCTGGTGATGCTCACGTTCCTGCCCGCGCTGCTGGTCCTCGGTGGCCGCTGGGCGTTCTGGCCCCGGCGACCCCGCTACGACCAGGCCGACCCGCGCACCGAACACGGCATCTGGGGGCGGATCGCCGGCTTCGTGGCGCGCCGCGCGCGTACCGTCTGGGTCGTCACCGCCGTGGTGCTCGCCGCCCTCACGATCGGGGTGACCCAGCTCGGCGCCACCACGCTCGGCCAGTCCCAGCTGTTCACCCAGCGCACCGACTCCGTGGCCGGGCAGGAGGTCATCGACAGGCACTTCCCGGCCGGCACCGGCAGCCCCGCCACCATCTTCACCACCCAGGCCACCGCGCGGCAGGTCGCCCAGGTGGCGCAGGGCGTGCCGGGCGTCGCCTCGGTGCTGCCGCTCGGCCAGCGGGGCGAGAACGCGCCGCCCGACCCGGACGCGCCCCCGAAGGTGGTCGACGGGCGGGTCCAGCTCGACGTCACGCTCGCCGACCCGCCGGACAGCAACGGCGCCGAACGCACCATCCGCGACCTGCGCGAGGCGGTGCACCGGGTACCCGGCGCCGACGCCGTGGTCGGCGGCTTCACCGCGATCAACGTGGACACCGCCGACGCCTCGGTACGCGACCGTGACGTCATCATCCCGGTGGTGCTGCTGGTCATCGCGGTCATCCTGGCCCTGCTGCTGCGGGCCCTGGTCGCACCGGTGCTGCTGATCGCCACAGTGGTGCTGTCGTTCCTGGCCACGCTGGGCCTGTGCGCGCTGCTGTTCCGGTACGTCTTCGACTTCCCCGGCGTCGACCAGTCCTTCCCGCTGTTCGCGTTCGTCTTCCTGGTCGCGCTCGGCATCGACTACAACATCTTCCTGATGAGCCGGGTCCGCGAGGAGTCGGTCCGCCGCGGCACCCGCGCCGGTGTGCTCGCCGGACTGGCCGTCACCGGCGGCGTCATCACCTCCGCCGGCATCGTGCTCGCCGCCACGTTCTCCGCGCTCGCCGTCCTGCCGCTCGTGGTGCTCGTCGAGTTGGGCGTGGCGGTCGCCGTCGGCGTACTGCTCGACACCATCGTGGTCCGCTCGCTGCTGGTGCCCGCGCTCGCGTACGACATCGGGCCGAAGGTCTGGTGGCCGGGCCGGTTGTCGCGGTCGCACCGCGAGGGCGACCGGGCCGGGGCGGGGGTGGACCGTGCCTGACACGGACGTGGTGATCGTCGGCGGCGGCCTGGCCGGTCTCGCCGCCGCCCGGCGGCTGCACCGCGCCGGCGTGCCGTGGCGGCTGCTGGAGGCGGGCGACCGGCTCGGCGGGCGGGTCGCCACCGACCGCGTCGACGGGTTCCTGCTCGACCGGGGCTTCCAGGTGCTCAACACCGCCTACCCGCGGCTCACCGGACTGGTCGACGTCGGCACCCTCAAGATGGGCTGGTTCACCTCCGGCGTGCTGGTGCGCCGCGGCGACCGGCTGGAACGCCTGGTCAACCCGCTGCGAGAACCTGCCGGCGCACCCGGCACGCTCACCGCCGGCATCGGATCGCTGACCGACCGGTTGCGGTTCGCCACACTCGCCGCCGGCTACGCCACAGTGCCGGTCGGGCGGCTCCTCGACACGCCCGAGAGCAGCGCCGAGAAGGCGCTGCGCCGGGCCGGCCTCTCCGACGCGATCATCGAGGAACTGCTCCGGCCGTTCCTGTCCGGCGTGCTGCTCGACCGCGAGCTGGCCACCTCCAGCCACGTGCTCGCCGTCGTCATGCGCTCCTTCGCCCGGGGGAGGATCGGCCTGCCGGCCGACGGCATGCAGGCGCTGCCCCGGGCGCTCGCCGCGCCGCTGCCCGCCGAGCTGATCGAGCTGAACACCCCGGTCACCGAGGTCGCGCCCGGCCGGGTCCGCACCCCGTCCGGCGAGATCACCTGCCGCGCCGTCGTGGTCGCGGTGGACCCGTCCGCGGCGGCCACGCTGCTGCCAGGGCTGCCGAGGGTACGCATGCACGCGTACACCACCTACTACCACCGCACCGGCGCGGCGCCGCTGGACGAGCCGATCCTGCTGCTCGACGGCGACCGCCGCGAACTCGTGGCCAACACGGTGGTGGTGAGCCGGGCCGCGCCCACGTACGCGCCGGACGGCGAACACCTGATCGCCACCTCGGTGGTCGGCCCGCAGGCCCCGCCCGAACCGGTGATCCGGCGCGAACTGGACCGCCTCTACGGCCGCTCCACCGCCGACTGGACCCACCTCACCACAGTCGCCGTGCCGGACGCGCTCCCGGCCGCACCGCCACCACAGGGCCGGCTGCGGAAGCCGGTGGCGCTCGGCGACGGCCTGTACGTGGCCGGGGACCACCGCGACAGCCCGTCCATCCAGGGGGCGCTCGCCAGCGGGTGGCGAGCGGTCGGCGCGGTCCTCGCGGAGTTGCGGCGCGCGTGAGGCGTTGGTCGACGGGTTGCGCGTTGTTATCCTCGCGTTGCCCATCGTGCTGTCGCGGCCGTGTTTCCGCCCGGTAGGTGGTGGTCCGCGCAACGATCGGCGGGTTACGATCCGGCGCGGTCACGGGGCGGTAGCTCAGCCGGTTAGAGCAGGGGACTCATAATCCCTCGGTCGCGGGTTCGAACCCCGCCCGCCCCACCATCAGAAAGAGCGCTTGACCTGCTACTTCTTGCCAGTTTTGCGATCTTTTACACTCGTTTGATGTGGCGCTTCGACACCTTCAAGCCGTCGGCGTCGAGAGCGACGATGCGGTTTCCGGCATCGCTCTTGGGCTCGTCTCCTCGATCCGGACGAGGGACGCCGATACGCTGCTCCGGTGCCGCCTCCGCCAGCTCGGGGTTCCAGTGGCGCTGCACTCTTCGAGGCTCACCCATGTCGGTCACGGTGGCCTCGTCGCCGCCTCATCGGCCGCTGTACAGCTCTGCGAGGGCCGCACGGATGGCCGGCACCGCCTCGGCGGGGTGGTGGTCGAGGGGTAGGTGCTTGATCGCCTCGTAGATCGCTTCATCGATGTCTCTGACGGTGAGGTCGTCGGGTAGGCGTTGAAACCAGCGATAGCCAGCCGGCCGCTCCGGCAATCCCACATCGCGTAGGAACGAGTTCGCGGCCTCATCGATGATCTCTTGGTCATCGGCCGTGCGCGGCTCGAAGGACGTACGCTCTCCTGCACGGTCGATGATCTTCACCTCCACTTGGTGTTGCCGGGTTTCAGGGAGCCGGGCCAGGGTGGAGGGGTCGGCGAGGTAGCCGAGCATGGCATCCCAGCCGGAAACGCTCAGCTCCCAGTACCTGCCATCAGGAGTGTGGATGGCGTGGCGGCGCTCGGTGATGTCCGGCGGTGAACCGGGGAACGGCGCGGCCGTGTCCCAGGCGTTCGGTGCGGCGCTGGTGTCGCCCATGCTGCTCCTCCGGAGGCTTGCTACGGCACGGTCCCGGCCTCCCCGGGGAGAGGTCGGGACCGTGGTCACACATCCGCATTCACCTGTGATGGTACGACTTCGGACCGGACAGGATCAGAACTTGCAGGGGTCGGCGGTCGACCCGTAACACTTGAAGCGCGCCGTCTCCAGCGGGGGCAGCGTGCGCACGGAGTAGCCGCCGGGGGTGAAGTCGGTGTTGAAGGCCGCGTAGTACGGCTTGGGGTTGACCAGGAAGTTGCCGTAGAGAGTCGAGCTGTTCCAGCGCCAGTTCGTGCCACTGATTCGGCCCGGGTAGAGAGCGTGGTCGCCGCAGTCGGCGTCCGGCCAGTTGTCGATGACCTCGTAGCAGTTGATCCAGGAGTCGCTGAAGGTCAGCGACGGGCCGTAGTCCCAGATCAGGGAGACGGTCCACCGGCCGCGCCGACCCTGGAGGCTGTTGCGGATGATCACGTCGAAACTGCCGATAACCCCGTTGCTGTCGCCGTAGGTGGCGTTGCCCTTCGTCTCGCCGATGTAGCGCGAGGCGTCGATGATCCGGTGACAGGTGCCGCTGCTCTCGCACCAGGTGTCGTAGTCGTCCGCGAGGACCGACACGGGATCGGGGGCCGGGGCGATCGTCGCGGCGACGGGCGTGTAGGTGGTGACGGGGGTGCCGTTGGGGTCACGGCGGGTGCTGGCCAGACCGGCGCTCGTGCAGACCCAATCCGGCGACTTCTGCTGCATGGCCAGCGCGATGCACGGCGCGAGCACCTTCTGAGCGCCGTCGTAGGTGTTCTTCCCGCTCGCGCCGGCCACCGCCGGAGCTTCCACCGCCGTGACGCCGAGCACGACAGCGAGAAGGCCGGCGACGATTGCGCCGCCCCTTCTGAGGCTACGGATGTTCACGCTTTCTCCTCTCACGCAAACTGCCGGTTAATGCGGTCGTGAGAATTCTTGCGACATCTAGAACGGTCAATCAATGCTTCGTCGCTTTACTGACATTCACCAACATCAATCAATATACATAAGCGGAATTGCCGCACGGGCGAGATCGGACCCGGCGGTGAAATCGCGTTCGGCCTGTTCGGTCGGCCTAGCTTCGCTCCCTCTTTTGTAACTTCGGCCACCCCAAAAAGCGATCGAACAGCTCGTTCGCACTCGGCACCTCGGCGCGCAGCTTGGCGAGGTCGTCCGCCGCATCACCCAGCGTCCCGGCCAGGTACACGAACAGGCTCACCCTGTTCCGTTCGTACTCACTCAAGAGCGCAAGCTTCGCGTCCCCACGCGGCCATGGATGGCCGCAGGCACGACACAGCCGGATCGGCCGAAGCGGCGAATGCGGCCGGCGCGTCACGACGACCACCCCGACTCCGCCAACAGCCGATGCAGTTCCCGACAGACACATCCAGGAGGCGGCTGGGCGAGGAGCTGCCGAATCTGCGCTTCCTTCTTCTGCTCCCTCAGCCGACGCAGCAGGGCGTCCGTGCGGCCCCACGCGGCCAACGCACTCTCGCATCCCAACGCCACGTCACAGGCCATCCAGAACTCGCGTGGCGCGACCTGGCGCCCTACCTCGATGTTGGCGATGCTGCTGCGCGACCGCCGCACCAAGAGCGCCAACCGCTCCTGTGTCACCCCCGCCGACCGCCGCGACTCTGCCAGAGCACGCCCCGACACCCGGCGTGAGTCCGCCACCACCTCCAACGGGACCGCCTCCAGGCGCTGAGGAGCGGCGAGCGCGGCCACCACAGAAAGGGTCACCGCCGCCCACCACCCTCATGCGACAGACGACCCGGCGGCCGAGCCGGCGCGTACTCCGCAGCGCTACGCGCCGGCAGTAAGCCGGCCGTCTGCCCGTTCCTGGCTCTCCACGCCAGCAGCGTTTCGCCCGCGCGACTGAGCCGAGCACAACTGCCGTCCGGCTGGCACCGAGAGCACGCATCTCGGTGATGGAAGTCAACGACGAAACCCGCCATCATCACGGCGAAAGGGGGTTCAGGCAGCGGCGTTCCCACGTTCACCGCCGATCTCCACGTGACCGGCGGCCCGCCTGATCAGCCCGCCACATGCCACCCCGCGTCAGCAAGGGCCGATCATCCAGCAGCATTGTGGGACCGTTCCAGCCGGGCGCTGAACGGACGCGGCCGACATGTAGACCGCTACATTGCGCACGCGCCGAGCGCTCTGAGGCATCTCCGGGGTTCTGCTTGCGCCGAAACCACTTCCATCGAGGCACGTTGCTCTACCTCCCGTCGCGTCGGCCGTCTGGTCTCAGCCTGCAATCAGCGGACTACGCTCGGAAGGAGGTCGATGCTTTCAGAGGCTTTCAACAGGGGGACCCCGTGGACGACCTTGGCGCGCAGTTGCGGCAGGCTCGTACCGAGGCCGGCGCGACGCTGGCCTCGGTGGCGGCCCGCTCGTGCTACTCGGCTTCGCACCTGAGCAACGTGGAGGCAGGACGGAGGGCCGCGACCCCTGACATCGTGCTCGCCTATGCGCGGGCGCTCGGGGAGGGTGACGTGAACCGCCGACAAGTACTCGGACTCGCAGCCGGCGTCGTGGGTCCGGTCGTGGCTGGAGAACTCATCCGAGCTGGCTTCACCGCCGCACTTGATGGCCGAGGGGCCGAGGAGGACTGGCGCGAGCGGGTTGACCAGTACGGCCGGGACTACATGGCTGTAGGAGCGGCCGTTCTCCAGGTCAGACTTGCGAATGACCTCGTGATCCTTCAACAGCACCTCGACACGCCGCACATGTGGTCGCACGCCGCGCGAGCCCTGGTCACCTATGGGAAAACCACACCCAACCCGGCTGAAGCGATCCGTTGGTACGACCTAGCGGCAACGGCGGCGGACCGGTCCGACGACCTTGGAGTCCGCGTATGGGTTCGAGGCAGGGCAGCTATCGCACTCGCCTACGAAGGCGCGGCGCTTCCAACGGCCCGGCGGTACGCCGACCAGGCCCTAGCCCTGTCCGACCGGCCCTCGCTCGGCCGCGTCCAAGCCCTCATGGCCGGCGCGCACGTCGCGGCGGGGCGCGGCAACCAGGCCGGCGCGATTGCGCTTGACACCGAAGCGCGCCGCGTCTTCGATCACGTCGCGTCACCGGACGGGGAAATCTCCGACACCGCCGTTCCGCCATGGCGTATGGCGACCTTCCGTAGCATGCTGTACGCCCGCTTGGGGATGCCGGAACCTGGAAGCGAGGCTCAAGAGGAGGCCGACCGGACACGGCCGGCAGGGCTCCCGCGCTTCGCGACGCACATCGAGCTACATCGGGGGCTGACGATGGCAAAGGCCGGCGACAAGGCTGGCGGCGTCATGTACGCCCGGCGGGCTTGGGACGCGCTCCCGGCCGAGCGGCGGTCACAGAGCCTCGCGTTGATGCTGCGCGAGGTCGAGCGAGCCTGACAGCGAGGCGGAGCTCACTGCGGCTGAGAGCACTCAGCCGACCGGCGTGGGGGCCTAACGTGAGCCCGGTGTGAGCCCGGTGTGAGCCCGGACGCCTCCGGATTGATCGTCACGGGGCTAGATGGGGAACCACGGTGAAGGGTGCCCACCAGGACGGATAGGCACCCCTCAACACGTCTTCGGACTAGCGATCACGCGGGAAATCTAACTCATAATCCCTCGGTCGCGGGTTCGAACCCCGCCCGCCCCACCACCCGTTTTCCCTGGTCGGCCATGCTGGTGGCGACCCGCACGCACCGCGTCGAGGTCCGGTCCGACGCTCTCGGTCCGCACTGAGGCCGGTCTACGACTGCGACGAGGAGATCCGCCTTACAGCGAAGTTCCTGGCAAGCCTTCCTAGGAACTTGGCGGGTCGGTTCCGTCGCACGGGACACCGATACCTAGCTGTACTTGCGCCGTCTGCCCCCGCGACCGAATTGTGAGCGGTAGGCAGGTCGCCCGCGCAACCCACGTGCCGCCGACGAAGGCCAGCCACTGAGATTGGTCGTCGACAGGTGCGCAGGCGCGCACACGGGCGCGCACGGCCGGCACCACTGACGAGCCCCATCCGAGACGCGCCCTGTCCTCCCAGCCGGATGCCACCCGAAGATCGATCACTGCGCCGCCGCGTACGACCAATCCCCATTTGGCGAACAGCCGGGCTGCCGGGTCCGGTTGCCCCGATTCCTCTGCTTGAAGCACAGGCCGGTCAGGTACCGCGACGTCCTCTCCCACGAGCCGATAACCCGCCGGCGGTTCCTGCATCGCATCCACCGATACAGTGCATGACTCCTGCCTGGCGCTCCCGTCAGTTGACGGGGACGCGCTCGGGTCAGTACCCAGAGATGCAGTTGGTGCGGGTGGTCGGGCCTCACCCTGGCCGGAACCGCTTGAGGACGTACAGGCTGCTGGCGTCACCATCAGGCAGACGCTGATCGGCCACCACAACATGCGGCTGGTCCATCGCACGCGCGTCACCTCCTGAACGGCGAGGCCTTCGACGGTTGGGGCGCGACCCGTGAAGCGTCACCGTACCGAAAGGCGGGATGCGTTCGATGCCGCCCGCCCTGCCACGCGAGACGCCCTGCTCAGCCGAGCTACCAGTACCTGCCGCAGGTCGGCTCGAGCTTGTCGACCGCGCTCTCCAGGTCGCCCGTGTCGCTCGCCACCTTCACGATCGCTTCCGCATATTCGAGCTTGGGCTTGATCGAGCGGACCTCGACGTCCTTCCGGCCTGCGGCCATGGTGAGCACCTGGAACTTCTTCCGCAGCGTGCGGTCGGTCTGCTCGCCGGCCACCCTGTTCGCCACCGCCTCGAGGTTGACCAATCGGGTGGACGCCTCCGCCCGGGCGTTGACGAGCTCGGCCTCCACTGTCGAACTGGAGGCGACCCCGACCAGGGTGATCAGCCCGGCGATGGCCTTCTCCAAGGGACCTCTGACGGTGGTGCAGGCCGCCTTGCTGCTGGCGGTGGCCACTTGCGTGGCCTTCCTGGTCGTGGGCGCGGCCGCGGGGGCCGTCGAGGACCGGGGAGTCCCCGAGGACCGTGAGGTCTGCGAGGGCTCGGGCGCGAGGCTCGGTGTGGCCGTCGGCGCCGAGGGCATGGGAGTGGGTGACTCCGTAGCGGTGCTCGCCGCCACGGCGGTGGGCGTGCCCGGCGTCTCGTCGGCGCGGCCACACGCCGAGGCGGTGAGCAGCATCGCAGCGACCGCCACGTAGAGCCCGAACCGTCGTACCGTCACGTCGTATCCCATCTCGCGATCTTGCGGGAGCGTGACGATACATGTCGGACGCAGTGGCGGCCATCAACCAGATGGACCGCCCGGGTGACAATCGCGCGCATGAGCGCTGCTGACGTCGTAACGGTTGATCTCACTTCGGATCAGCGGTTCCTGCTACGGCGCGGGTTGGCCGAGTGGGTGGCCCCGCGCATCCCACTGATGAACTCGCCCGGGTCATAAGCTTCCAGGACCGGGCGGACCTCTACCACGGCGAGGGCCGGGCCCGTCGGGAGCGCTCTACCCAACTCACGCCTGCTTCGGCATGCTGACCGGATGGAGAACCCGCACGCCTCGACGCCGTTCGCTCTGCACCTGTACTGCAGAGTCGACGTCCTGGTCACTGACGCGGAGGCTCTCACCGATCGCGCAGTGGCCGAGCTGCGAGATGCGGATGTCGAGTGGCGCACGGAAGACGACGATCTCGAATCGGCGGTCGGAGAACTGCGCGGCAGCGTCGCCGACTCTCTCGGGGCGGTGGTCGACATCAGCCGCCTGATCGAGGGAATCCCCGGAGTGGAGTTCCGAGGCGGTTGGTGCCGCGCCGAGCCGGGGCCGCCTCGGGAGATGCCTGCTCCTGGAAGCCGGCGCTCATTGCTCGGGCACGACCCGGACGATGCTGCTGCCACTGGACGTGGCGTTGCCTCCGTCGATCACTGAGGTGACCAGGTCGTAGAAGCCCGGCTTGGCATCGGGGCCGATCACGATCGTGCTGGCGGGACGCTCGCCCGGAGTGCCGGTCGGCCGGACCGGTGTCGCCGTGAAGGTGACCAGCCCCGGGACCGCCGAAGCGGCCTTGAGGTCGTCCACAGTGCCGAACGGACCCGTCAGCCGTGCGGCCAGCTCGACCTGCGGCGAGGCGGAGCCCGGCTCGTCCGGGGACTCGACGGTCCAGTGGACGGTCACGGTCTGGCCAGGCTGATACGGCTTGTCGACGTCCAGGTCCTCGCAGCAGGTGTACGTCGGCGGCACCTCCGCCACCATCTCGGACGGTTCGGCGCCGCAGGCTGCCAGCAACGGCACGGCGAGGCAGCTGAGAAGGCGCAGGCGCGGCGATTTCATGCGCGAGATCGTAGGCGTGGCGCGCCGCTGCCAGGGGGCGGCGGACAGATGCACCGCAGTCTATGGTTGCCGCGTGAACAGACGCCTGTGGGTGGTGTCGGCACTGGCCGTGACCGCGCTGCTCGCCTTGCCGGTGACCGTCGTCGGCGTCCACGCGACCCACCCGCGGGACGAGAGCGGATACCTGGCGTACCTGAAGCAGTACGGCGACCGGCGGAACGATCGGCCGCTGGCGGTGTTGCCGCCGACCGCGGATCTGGTCGCCGAGGGCGACGCGGCATGCGACTGGTTGCGCGAGCAGCCGTACGCGCTCTGGCGGCACGATCCGGAGTACCGCGAGCTTGTCGTCTACGAGCGCTATGTCCGGCAGGTCGAGAACCGCCTGCCGGCCTGGGGCGACGAGCTGCCCGACCGGCGATCGGTGACGGGAGCCGCGTGGACCCACCTCTGCCCGGCGGAGTGGGAACTACGCCAGCCCCGCCGTAACCCCTTCGCCCCCAAGCCGCCGGACTGAGCGCGCGGCGCGCCGCAGGCGCGGTCAGTGCGCGCGGTTCGTGGCCATCCAGGCGGTTGCGAAGTCGACCAGGGTGCGCTGGCGCATCAGCCGTGCCGTCGCGCCGGCGACCTGGCCGGTCGTCGCGCCGCCTGTCGCCTCGAAGTCGGCGCCCAGCCGGTCGAAGTCGTCCTCGTCGGTGACGACGTCTGTCCACGTGGTCCACCGGCTCGTGCCGTCCGGCAGCCGTACCGCCGAGCCCGTCACCGCCCGCGGCGGCGACGCCTGCCGCCACTCCGCCAGGTGCAGCGAGGTGTTGGAGCTGTGGTCGCAGCCGAGCAGCAGCACCTTGCCGTCGAGCCGGTACACCGCGCCGAGCGGTGAGTGCTCGCCCAGCGCGTCGTCGAGGCGGTGTCCCTCCACGACGTCGGCGGCGTGCGCGCCGAGCGCGGCGAAGGACACCTGCGGGTGGTCGCTGCGGCGGGCGCCCGGCCAGGTGCGTACCGTCTCGGCGACGGCGCCCATCCACCGGCTCGGCGTGCACGCCGGGTCGAAGCCGGGCGTCTGCTCGCGGATGACCGGCCACCACGCCTCGGGTACGGGCGGATGCCGCCACTCGGCCGGGTCGGTGTTCTCCGGGGTGTGCGTCGGCACGACGAGGGTGCCCTCCGGCCCGAGCGCCGCCAGCAGCGCCCGCACCACCGCCTCGGTGCGACCGGCGACGAACCCGAGACTCCGGTACGACGAGTGCAGCAGCAGAACGTCACCCGGGGCGATGCCGAGCACGCGCAGGTCGTACGCGATCGAGCTGACGGTGTGCGGTGCGGCCTGGTCCACCCGCCGCAGTGTAGGCGGGGCCGAGCCTGGACCGGGGACGGTGCCGACGCCCGCGGAAACCGTTTCGCCGATCCCGGGATAGCGGCGGTGCCGTCCGGCGTCTGTCACTGGTGAACGAGGAGACGAGGGTGGTGCGGTGGACGAGGACGAGCGGGCGGTGCTGGCCGAGTTCGTGGCGAGCCGTGCCCCGGCGCTGATACGGGTCGCCTACCTGCTCACCGGTGACCGCAGCAGTGCCGAGGATCTGTTCCAGTCGGCGCTGTCGAAGATCATTCCGAAGTGGCGGAGCATCCGGCACGCCGACCCGGAGGGCTACCTCCGTGCCGTCATGTACCGGGAGCAGGTGAGCTGGTGGCGGCGGTTGCGCCGTCGTCGGGAGTCCCCGGCCGGTGTGCGGGAGCCGGTGGTGGCCGACCCGGCCGGCGGTACGGATCTCCGGCTGGCGTTGCGGGCGGCGCTGTGGGAGTTGCCGCCCGCGCAGCGCACCGTCGTGGTCCTGCGCTACTACGAGGACCTGCCGGAGGCCCAGGTCGCCGAACTGCTGGGCTGCTCGGTCGGGACGGTGCGCAGCCGGACCCACCGGGCGGTCACCCGACTGCGTCAGATCCTGCCGGACAGCGAGCTTCTGGAGATGCGGCGATGAGTGATCCGTTCGAAGGTCTGCTCCGCTCCACCCTCACCGACATCGCCGAGGAGGCACCGACTGTGCAGGACTCATTGACCAGGGCGGAACGGCGCGTGCGTAACCGTCGACGCAACACGGTGGCGGCAGGTGCGGCGGGCATCCTGGCGGTGCTGGTGATCGGGGCGCCGTTCGCCTACGCCGGCCGCGGCGACGACCCGGTGATCTCGCCGCAGCCGGGCACGAGCGCCCCGCAGCCGGACCGGACCGAGCCCGTTCCGGCCCCGCCGGGCCTGGCGTCGCCCGTCCCGGTCGGCCCGGACGGCCGGCGGATGCCGGACGGCGCGGACCCGACTCGCCCGGGCGCACCGTCGCCCGTCCCGGTAGGCCCGGAGGGCACGAGCCCGTCGGGCGGTGCGATGCCGTCGCCCGTCCCGCTGGGTCCGGAGGGCACGAGCCCGCCGGGCGGTGCGGCTCCGTCGCCCAGCCCCATCAGGCGCTGACCGTCGTACGCCGGCACCCTCCGGGCCGGTGCGAGGGCCGGGCCCGCCCCGACCGTGGCGGGCCCGGCCCTCGGCGCGGTCAGTCCATGCGGGTACGCCCGACCGATCCGAGCCGGGTGGAGACGGCCCTACCGACGTTCGGCGTCACTCCCACGGCGGGGCGTGCCGGTTCACGTAGTCGCGGGCGCGGGGGAGCGGATCACCCCAGTACTGGTGTGGCATGCGGGAGAAGTGCTCCCGGCAGAAGGTGGCGAGATCGTCGACGATCGCGATCCGCTCCAGGGGGCGCCGTTCGAACTCCCGGTTGGCCGCGAGCAGATCCGCCTCCGGGTTCCAGCCGGCGTGGTCGAACGCCCGGTCCGCCCAGGTCGCGTACACGTGGAAGACCTGGCTCTGACCCGCGAACCGCAACCCCGCGAGACCGATCGGCCGATCCGGGTAGGTGTCCCGGCACACCCAGGCCAGGATGTGGCAGGCCCCGGCGGCGAAGAACGGCTGGTCGGCGCGATCCCAGGCGAGTCGCTGGTCGGCCCGCTCCTGCGGCGTACGCCGGAAGACGCCCGCTGCCGTCACTGCCACAGGCGCACCCTAGCCGAGCGCAGCGCTGCCGTGCACGACGACGGACGGCACGACATGCACCTGCACGCCCGCGTCCGCGGGCGAAGATCGGGCTCGGCATGCCGGTGAGCCAGCGCGCGGCGGCCCAGGCCAGCGCCGCCGCAAGTCCGGCCTGCACGGCGAGTACGGACTTGATCCGCAGCTGTTGCATCCGGTCCCGCCCGGCCGCGCGGCCGCGCTCGTTCACGCGTTCCCACGCCTCGTCGAACCGTTCCGCGTCCAGGCCGGCGCGCCGCGACGACCCCCGCCGGCCGCCGCGCCCCGCACGCTGCCCGGTCACCGCCGGCGGCTACCCGCAAAAGCCGCCGCCATTCCCGGCCTCCGTCGTGGTCAGCCGCCCGGTTCGAGGTACGCGGCCAGGTGCGCCAGCGAGGACGCGATGCCCTCCTCGTGCACCCTCTGGTCGATGCCCGGCGGCACACCGGTGGCGGTGACCGTCACAGCGGTGCCGTCGCCGGCCGCCGTGAGGTGCCAGGTCATGGTCATGGTGCCCGCGTACGCCGGGTCGTCGGCCTGGAACACGGCCGTCTGCACCACCCGGTGCGCCGGTACGAGTTCGGCGAACCCGACGTCGACCACGTCCGTCGCGTCCGACGTCTTGCCAGGGCTGCCGGCCGGGTCGAGGTAGGTGAGCACCATCCGGAACCCGCCGCCCGGCCGTGGATCCCAGCGCTCGATCCGCCCGCGCATCCCGTCCGGCGGCAACCATGCCTCCAGGGCGGCCCGGTCGACGAGCGCGTCGTACACCGCCGCCGGTGGTGCGGCGATCGTCCTGCTGCCCCGGTCGATCCTGCTCACCCCCCAACCCTAGGCCCGCGCCCTCCCGCCCGCGGGTGCTCCTCGTCGATCTTGGAGTTGTGGTCGTGAACGAATGCGGCTGAGAAGGGCGATTCAGGCGCCACAAGTCCAAGATCGGCGGGGAGCGGGAGCGGGGCGCGCCCGGTACGCTGCCGCGAATGCCGGTACGACAACACCTCCACGACTCGCTGCTGCTGGGTGACGACGACACGCCGCTGGCCCGAATGCGGCTGCGGGACGACGACGGCACCGCGGTCGCGGCCGACGTCCGGCCGCTGCCCGAGGCGCCGCTCACCCGGCTCGTCGCGCAGGTGCGGCGCGACCTCGCCGGGCACCGGCTGGAGACGCCGGACGAGGCGCTGGCGGCGGCACTGGTGGCCGACGGGCTCAAGCTGGACCGGGCCGCCACCGACATGCGACACGACCTGACCGGCGTACCCGAACCGGTGGCACTGCCGGACGGCTGGTCGCTCGGCGCCCCCGGCTGGGACGACGACCTCGCCGAAGGGCTGGACGCGGCGTACGGCCCGGACCACCCGGACGGCCGCTGGCAGCCGAGCGACACCGACGAGGTACGGGCGATGTTCGACACCGGCGAGCCGGTGCCACCCCTGGTGCCCGCCTCGGCCCGGCTGATCGACCCGGACGGCCGCAGCGCCGGGCACGTGCTGTGCGCCGGGCCGGTGCCGTGGACCGACGACGACTGCGTCTGGATCCTCAACCTGGGCGTGGCGCCCCGCGCACAGCGGCGCGGGTTCGGCCGGGCGCTGCTCGTGCACGCGTTGCGCGGCGCGCGGGAGGTCGGGCTGCCGTCAGTCGGCCTGTCGGTGGTCGACGGCAACCCGGCCCGCCGCATGTACGACGCCGTCGGCTTCCGCGTCCTCACCCGGGTGCTCACGGTCCGCATCCCCGACGCGTAGCCCGCTCGATGCGTCCCGAGGTGGCGAACCGAGTACGCGTGCTCATTCGCCCGGCCCGTCGGCCGGGCAGGATCGAATGCGTGACAACGAGACGTACGCTGCTCGGCGGTCTGCTCCTGGCGCTGGCCACGGCCGGTGCCTGGGTGGCGTGGCTGAGCTGGGAGTCCGGCTGGACCGTGGACCCGCAGACCGGCGACATGAGCGGGCCGTACGCGGTCTGGCAGGTCGCCGCCGCGGTGCTGACCCTGGGCGCGCTGGCCGCGGTAGGCGGCTGGTGGCTGAACATCTGGCTGGTGGCAACGGTGATGACAGTGGCGTTCACCGTCCCGTGGGCGGTGCACGCCGCCTCGACCGACGACACCGGCCTGTGGGCGGTCGGGGCGGCGCTGGTGGCCATCGGCACGACCATCGGGACGACGCTGGTCGGCGGCGCCGCCGGGTGGCTGCGCCGCCGGACCGCGTGACGGGCGTCGTCAGTCGCGGTCCAGACGTTCGGCGTACGCGTCGCGCAGTTCCGCCCAGCCGAAGTCCTTCGCCTCCGCGCCCCGGATCGGGCCGACCGGGTCGCCGTCGAGCAGGTGCGCGGCGACGTCGAGGCAGAGGTGCCAGCCGGCGGCCGTCATCGGGGCGAGGTCCGGACCGCCGACCCGGTGCCGCAGCGTGAGCGTGGTGCCGTCGGCGGTCGCGGTCAGCTCCCAGCGGAGCCTGTCGTCGCCCCAGGTGTACTCCAGCAGGTGCGGCCGGTCGGCGCGCAGCACCCGGGCCGCCGCCGGGTGGGTCTGGTCGCCGTCGACGGTGCTGAGCACGGCGTCACCGGTACGGCCCAGGTCGCGGTCGGCCAGGAACGGCGCCCACTCGGCGAGCCGATCCGGGTCGGTGAGCGCGGCCCACACCGTCTCCGGCGGGTGCCGCAGGGCGCGGACGAAGACCAGGTCCCACCTGTCGTTCGCGGGTTCCAGATGCACCCGGGCGGGCGGGCCGGGACGGAACGTGTCGCGGTCCATCGGTCACTCCTGACTGTCGAGATGGCGTTCCAGGGCGTCGAGGTGTGCGGTCCACATCGACCGGTACGGCCCGAGCCAGTCGTCCACTACCCGTAGCGGCGTGGTGTCGATCCGATAGATCCGCCGCTGCGCGGCAGTACGGCAGGTGACCAGGCCGGCGTCGCGGAGCACCCGCAGGTGCTTGGAGACCGCCGGCTGGCTCATGCCCAGCGCGTCCACCAGCTCGCCGACACTGCTCTCCGCCCGGCGCAGCCGGTCGAGGATGCGGCGCCGGGACGGCTCGGCCAGCACTGTGAAGGCGTCGACGGTCACCCCTGCAATATGCCTCATCAGTTATATGCCTGGCAAGGAATGACAGGTCGCGCTGCCCCGGCCCGGCCGGCTCCATATGCTCGGGGGATGGAACTGCGGATCTTCACCGAGCCCCAGCAGGGGGCCACATACGACCAGCTCCTCGCTGTGGCCCGCCGCGCGGAGGAGACCGGCTTCGCCGCGTTCTTCCGCTCCGACCACTACCTGAAGATGGGCTCGGTGAGCGGCGACCCCGGCCCGACCGACGCGTGGACCACGCTCGCCGGGCTGGCCCGCGACACCACCCGGATCCGGCTCGGCACGCTCATGACAGCCGCCACGTTCCGGCTGCCGGGCCCGCTGGCGATCACCGTGGCGCAGGTCGACCAGATGAGCGGCGGCCGGGTCGAGCTGGGCATCGGCACCGGCTGGTACGCCGAGGAGCACTCCGCGTACGGCATCCCGTTCCCGTCGCTGGGGGAGCGGTTCGACCGGCTGGAGGAACAACTCGCCGTCATCACCGGGCTCTGGTCCACCCCGGCGGGCTCCACGTTCGACTTCCCCGGCACGTACTACCCGGTCAGCGACTCGCCCGCGCTGCCCAAGCCGGTGCAGCGCCCCCGCCCGCCGATCCTGCTCGGCGGCATGGGCCCGAAGCGCACACCCCGCCTGGCCGCCCGGTACGCCGACGAGTTCAACCTGCCGTTCGCCTCGGTCGAGGACACCGTCGCGCAGTTCGGGCGGGTACGCGACGCGTGCGCCCGGATCGACCGCGACCCGTCCACGATGACCTGGTCCAACGCGCTCGTGCTCTGCTGCGGCCGCAACGAGGCCGAGGTGAAGCGCCGCGCCGAGGCGATCGGCCGTGACCCCGACGAACTGCGCGCCAACGGCGCCGCCGGCACGCCCGCCGAGGTGGTCGAGACGCTCGGCCGGTATGCCGAGGCGGGCAGCTCGCGCGCCTACCTCCAGGTGCTCGACGTGAGCGACCTGGACCACCTGGAGCTGGTAGCTGCCGAGGTGATGCCCAAGATCTGACCCGGCCCCTGCCCGCCGCCCGTCGCGCCTCCCGGATCCCGTCGAGATCTTGGTACCAAACGGCCCCCATAGGGGCCCTTTCTTACCAAGATCTCCATCGGTCCCACCTTGCGAAACGACTATCTCGCGTTACGGGAGGCACTCCCGCACCACCGCCGCAACCCCGCGATCTTGCGGTTGCGGCCCTTTCAGTGCCGGATTTACGGCTCTTGTCGGGGCAGCAACTGCATGATCAACGGTGTGGGCGCCAGAACTCCAAGATCGTCGCCGAGTCGCGTGAGCGCCGGGCGCGTCAGCGTGGGGTTGCGCGGCGGACGGTGTCGAGGCGGCCGTCGCGGTCGCTGTCCAGGTACGTCACGTCGGGCACACCGTCGCCGTCCAGGTCGACCTGCACCACGTCGGCCACGCCGTCGCCGTCGAGGTCGGTCACCACCTCGACGGAACCGTCCAGGTGCCGGGTCACGATCGACCGGCCCGACACCTGGCGCGGCGGCGGCCCCGGATGGGGCACCGGGTCCGGCTCGGGCTCGGGCGTGGGCCCCGGCACCGGCGCGGTCCCCACGGGCCCCGCCCCGGCCGCGGCAGGCGGCATCCCCACGGCGGCAGGCGGCATCTCCGCGGCGTCGGGGTCCACGCCGGTCGGGTCGATCTCCTCCTCCGACGGGTACACGTCGCCGCGGAGGCTCGGGTCGCGGTAGCTGCTCATCCCGCCAGGATTCCCGCCGAGTGGCCGGGGCAACCCTGCGGGCGCATGATGGCGCATGATGCAGCGCATGACGGACACCAACTGGGCCGGAAACGTCAGCTGGTCGGCGCGTACCCGATCGCGGCCGACCTCGACCGACGACCTGCGCCGGCTGGTCGCGGAGGCCGACCTGGTCCGGGCCGTCGGCACCGGCCACTCGTTCAACCGGCTCGGCGACACCACTGGTACCCAGATCGCGCTGGACGGCCTGCCGCCCGCCGTCGCGCTCGACCCGGACCGCGGCGCCGTCACCGTCGCGGCCGGCGTCCGCTACGGCGACCTGGCCACCGCGCTGCAGGCTCAGGGGTACGCGCTGGCGAACCTCGCCTCGCTGCCGCACATCTCGGTGGCCGGCTCGGTCGCCACCGCCACCCACGGCTCCGGCGTGCGGAACCGCAACCTCGCCGCCGCCGTCGCCGCGCTGGAACTGGTCACCGCCGACGGCGACCTGATCACCGTCGACCGGGCCGACCCGCGGTTCGCCGGGCTGGTGGTCAACCTGGGCGCGCTGGGCGTGGTCACCCGGCTCACGCTCGACGTGGTGCCCACGTACGAGATCCGGCAATACGTCCGGCTCGGCCTGCCCCGCGCGGCGCTGGACGAGGCGCTCGACGCCGAGTACAGCGTCAGCGTCTTCACCTCGTGGCGTTCGGAGCGTTTCGACCAGGTGTGGGTGAAGCAGTACGCCGACCAGGCGCCGCCGCCCGCCGACTGGCTGGACACGGAGGCGGCCGACTCCCCCCGGCACCCGGTGCCCGGCATGTCGCCGGAGCACTGCACGGCGCAGCTCGGCGAGCCGGGGCCGTGGCACGAGCGGCTGCCGCACTTCCGGCTCGGCTTCACCCCGAGCAGCGGCGACGAGTTGCAGTCCGAGTGGCACGTGGCCCGGGACGACGCGGCGGCGGCGCTCGCCGCGCTCGACCCGGTCGCCGACCGGATCGCCGCCGTGCTCCAGATCTGCGAGCTGCGGACGATCGCCGCCGACGAGCTGTGGCTGAGCCCGAACTACCGGCGCCACTCGCTGGCGCTGCACTTCACCTGGATCGGCGACCCGGTGGCGGTGGCGCCGGTGCTGGCCGAGGTGGAGACGCGGCTCGCCCCGTTCGCGCCGCGCCCGCACTGGGGGAAGCTGTTCGACCGCGATCCCGCCGCCGCGTACCCCCGGCACGCCGACTTCGCCGCGCTGCTGCGCGAGTTCGACCCGAAGGGGAAGTTCCGCACCGCCGAGATGGACCGCTACTTCCCCCGGGACTGACGGCGCCGACTGGGCATGCGCTCCCGGCCCTCGCTTCGCTCGGTGCGGTCACTCATGCGGGTCAGCGCCCGGCCGGCACCTGCTGGCGCAGGCTGCCACGCTGCACCGCCCGGCTGATGTCGCTGGGCGAGACGATGCCGACCAGCTGGTCGCCGACCACCACGAGCGCCCGGCCGTCGGTGCACTCGTTGAGCCGGGGCAGCAGGTCGGTGAGCTGCTCCTCCGGGCGGGCGAGCACGAGTTCGTCAGTCCGGCAGGACACCTCGGCCAGGGTGGTCGACGCGCGGCGGTCCGCCGGGATGCTGCGTACCCGATCGAGCGTGACCAGGCCGACCGGCCTGCCGTCGACGGTCAGTGGGAGCGCGGAGTGCCGGTACGCGAAGAGGTAGTGGTCGACGAAGTCGGCCACTGTGAGGTCGCCGGACGCGGTCTGCGGCTGCGGCGTCATCACGTCGCCCACCCGGATGCCGCGCAGCGCGTCGCCCATCCGTGCGGCGCGTTCCTCCTGGCCGGCGGCGCCGAGCAGGAACCAGCCGATCAGCGCCAGCCACAGCCCGCCGAACCCGGCGCCGGTGAAGAACCGCCACAGCCCGAGCCCGATCAGCACGACGCCGAGCACCCAGCCCGCGCGGGCCGCCACCACGGACGCCTTGGTCCGGTCGCCGGTGAACTTCCAGACCGCCGCGCGCAGCAGCCGCCCGCCGTCCAGCGGGGCGGCCGGCAGCACGTTGAAGATCGCCAGCAGCACGTTGATGCCCGCCAGCCAGGCCAGCGCGCCGAGCAGCAGCCCGTGCCCGCCCGCGGCGGCGACCGCTACCGCGATCGCCGCGAAGAACACGCCGATGATCAGGCTGACCAGCGGCCCGACCCCGGCGATCCGCAGCTCGGCGCCCGGGTCCTTCGCCTCGCCCTTCAGCTCGGCGACGCCGCCGAACAGCCACAGCGTGATGCCCTCGACCTCGATGCCGTTGCGCTTGGCGACCACGGCGTGCGCCACCTCGTGGGCGAGCAGGCCGAGGAAGAAGACCACGGCGGCGGCCAGACCGGCCGCGAAGTAGGCGACGGGGGAGTGACCGGGGTACGAGGATGGGAACAGGCTCGCCGACAGCGCCCACGCGATCAGCACGAAGATGACCAGGACACTCCAGTTGACGCCGACCGGTACGCCCGCGATCCGGCCCAGACGGAAACTCGCCCTCATGTTCCCGTCATACCCGGCGGACCCACCCGCACACCAGGGCCGGGTGGCATCTCACAGGGCACCAGGGCAGAGCCCTCAGGGCGTCAGCGGCGGAAGGACCGCTGTTTGACGCTCGCGATGAAGGTCGACCAGGCTGCCCGGTCGAAGGCGAGGGCCGGACCGGCGGGGTCCTTGCTGTCGCGTAGCCCGACCACGCCGGGCAGGCCGTCGGCGACTTCGACGCAGTTTCCAGAGCCGTTGCTGCGGGTGCTCTTGCGCCAGGTCACCGCCGCCTGGTTGACCTCTTCCACCCGCGCGTCCTCTCACAGCTCGTCGATCGCCCCCAGGATGAGGCTACCCGCGCGGGTCTCGACGTAGACGACCCCCGGATCGGCCGGCTCGGGAAGGTCAGCACGCTTAAGGTGCTGCCCATCGACCCGCACTCGTCCGCGCCGAAGATCAGGATCTGGATGGTGCGGCCGGGCCGGTCCGCATCGTCCGGCAGCACGTCGTCGTACGCCTGCCACCAGCCGAGACGGCCGGTCACTGGCCGAGCGTCTCGTTCTTGACGGCCCGGATGAAGGCGGTCCAACTGCTAGGCGGGAAGGCGAGGGCCGAGCCGGCGGGTTCCTTGCTGTCACGTAGCCCCACGACGCCGGGCAGGCCGTCGGCGACCTCGACACAGTTGCCACCGTTGTTGCTGCGACTCGACTTGCGCCAGACTGCGCCGGTCAGGTCAGGCACGGGAGTACTCCTCTGCGACTTGCTGGATCAGACTCTTCGATCGGGACTCGGTGAGGGCGCGGCTCGTCATGTCGGCCCAGATGGTGTCGTAGGCGGCAATCTCGTGCGGCTTGTCGAGGTAGATGGCGCCGGTCGCTGCCTCCAGGTAAGCCACCGGTGGTTCCAGCTCCTTGCCGTTGCTGTCCTTCGGGAAGTCCAAGATCGAGAAGGCTCCCGCCATGGCCCCGGCATGCAGCCCGGCGGAAAATTCCACAACTTGGACGGTCACGTTGGGTAGCTCTGCTGCCTTCAGGATCTGGTGAAGCTGTTCGGCCATGATCGTGGCGCTGCCGACTCGTCGACGCAACACGGCCTCGTTGATTATCACGCTGAGTTGCGGCGCGGAGAACCGGGTGAGAAGCGCCTGCCGCTCGACGCGCAGTTGGACCGCCCGCTGACGCTCGCTGCTGTCCTTCGCGTCGATCGAGCCGCCAGGCGTTCGGAAGACCTCCTCGGCGTAGGCGCGTGTTTGGAGCAAGCCGGGAACCAGTTCGGCCTCGTACTGCCGGATGGTGGATGCGGCAGCTTCGAGCCCGATGTAGAGCTGGAACCAGCGCGGTAGGCCCGAGCCGACATAGTCGTGCCACCAGTTCTTGTTCTCTCTGGTGGCTGCCGTCAGGGCAAGCAGCAGCTCACGGTCGTCGGCGGATGCGCCATAGAGGTCGAGCATCTGTTGTACGTCTGCCTGCCGGAAGCGGACGTGCTCGGCACCGTTCTCGATCCGATGCAGCGTCGCCCGCGCTCGGTCCAGACGTTCCGCAGCCTGCTCCATCGTCAGTCCTGCGGACTTGCGCAGTGACTCGAACTTGCGGCCGATCTGCCGCCGCAACATCGTCGAGCCGGTGACTCCTTGTGACACGCACTGCCTCCGACTGCGGTTGTTCCTCAACAAGTGGACGTCCAATTGAAGCGCCGTCCTGTCTCGCAATCAATAGACACGTCACAGCGAGTATCTTTCTTTGGGTAGGTCGCTATCGCCAAGCTGCTATTGCAATGTTGCAATTGCGCTTGTCCAGTGCTTCACTGCCTCTGCGGCCACTGTGGAGTTCTCGCTGCTCAGTGGCCATGTGAGCCCTGCTGACGTACTGCTGGTCGAAGGCTGCGGTGGCAGGTGCCGGGGTGGGTCCGCCGGTGCGGGGCGGGTCGGCGGATCCACCCCTTCCACGGTTCGATCTCGACGGTGAGAGGCAGGTCCTGCCATGCGCGTCTTCCTCCGGCGTGTCCGGCGTCGCCGGCGGTCGGTCCTCGGATCGACCTGCTATCGCTCGTCGGCCTACCACCCGCTGCGCCCCTGGCAGGTGCGCGAGCGGAGCTTCCGGACGACCCCGCTGGGCCGGCGCGGGCTCGACCCGCAGGAGGTGCGGGAGTTCCTCGACCGCGTCGCCGGTGACCTGGCCGCCGTCTACGACGCGCTGGCGCAGAGCCGCCGGGAGACGGACCGGATCAAGAACGCGCTGCGCCGCTGGCAGTCGGAGCAGGCCCAGGCCCGCAACGAACGGGGGTACGACAGGTGACCGAGCGCTGGGTGATCCATCTGCCGGTCGTCGTCAACGACCTGCTCTCCGCTCAGCGGCTGGCGAGGGTGGTGGCGCACTGGACCCACGTTCTGCCGCAGACCGAGCCGGGCGGCACCACTGTCTCGGCGGAGGACGACCAGAACGTCCGCCACTGGGTGTTCTGCGACCGGTTGCTGCCCGGCGGGCAGCGGTGTCTGCTCCGGCCCGGACACGACGGTGAGTGCTCCCGGCGGTTCCGGCCGCGATGAGCGACCGCCGGGGGTCAGCGCCGTCGAGGGGCCTCGGCGACCACCGTCGGGGAGAACTCGTTCGCCGCCTCCACCGCCCACTCCAGCGCGAAGTCCGCCTCCTCCTCCCAGCCCGGTTCGCCGCCGACGAAGTGCGACCGGCCGGGGAACTCCCGGTAGCCGGTGAGCGCCGTCGAACTCCGGTAGAGGTTGGAGATGCTGGTGGCCAGCGACGCGGGCACCACGTGGTCCTCGCCGCCCGCGGTGATGACCAGCGGGGCGCGGTCGCTGCGCTTCTTGTCGATCTCGGTGGCCGAGTTCGGATCCAGGTTGGCGAACGCCGCCTCGAACAGCACGTGCCCGGCGCCCGGTACGGCGTACCGCTCCCAGGCCGCGTCGGACTGCTCCTGGCTGATGGTGTTGCCGAAGGCGTACCGGAAGTCCTCCGGTGTGAACGGCACGGCGCGGTGCCGGTTCGCCGGGTTGTGCAGGATGGAGTACCCGGAGCGCAGCGTGCTGGGCGGCAGCTTGAGCACGCCCCGTACCGGCGCGGGGTGCACGGCGACCACCGCGGCGCCGAGGCGGCGGTCCGCCAGCAACTGGGCGATCAGGCCGCCGAACGAGTGGCCCATGATGATCGGCGGGCGCGGCAGGTCCCTGATGATCGCCTCGTAGTGGTCGGCGATGTCGGCGATGCGCTGCGCGGCGATCGGCGCCGGGTCGGCCCGCAGCTCCTCCACCTCGCGGTCCATGCCGGGCCAGGCGGGCGTGAGCACCTGGAAGCCGCGCGCGGCGTACCGCTGCGCCCAGTGCTCCCAGCTCCGCGAGGTCATCCAGAGCCCGTGGATGAGCACGATCGTGTCGACCCGTCCCGTCGGTGCGCTCATGTCTAGTCTCCCCGTTTCGCCGCTGGACGGCCCGCGCGTACCCGGACTGGGTGCCGGCAATCCTGTCTGATCGAACGGACAGGGAACGGACGGGTGGCCCGGATGATCAGCGTCCTGAGTCGACTGTCAGGATGACGGCATGACGGTCAGACTTGCCGACAGGGTTGCCCTGGTGACGGGCGGGAGCCGGGGTATCGGCGCCGCCGTCGCGCGCCGGCTGGCCGAGGACGGCATCCACGTCGCGTTCACCTACCGCACCGCGGAGGACAGCGCGAAGTCCGTGGTGAGCCAGATCGAGGCGTACGGCCGGACCGGCCTGGCGATCAATGCGGACAGTACCGACGCGACGGCCGTGGTCGGCGCCGTGGAGCGGACCGTAGCCGAGTTGGGGCGGTTGGACATCCTGGTCAACAACGCCGGGGTGTTCGCGGGTGGGCCGATCGAGTCGGTCAGCCTCGACGCCCTGGACCGGGCGATCGCGGTGAACGTGCGCGGGACCTACCTCGCCACCCAGGCGGCGGTACGCCACATGGGTGCCGGTGGGCGGATCGTCAACATCGGCAGCAGCTTCGCCAGCCGTGTCCCGGCTCCCGGCGTGAGCGCGTACGCGATGACAAAGAGCGCCGTGAACGGGCTGACCCGGGCGCTCGCCCGCGAGCTCGGTCCGCGTGGGATCACCGTCAACCTGATCCTGCCCGGCTCGACCGACACCGACATGAACCCGGCGGACAGCGCGGGCGCGGACGGGCAGCGGTCGCACATCGCCCTCGGCCGGTACGCGGATCCGGACGACGTGGCGGCGACTGTCAGTCACCTGGTGGGCGCCGGCGGACGGCACATCACCGGCGCGTCGATCGCGGTCGACGGCGGCGCGACGGCCTGAGCGGATCCGGGCCGACGACCGGCTGCTGGGCCGAGCCCGGTCAGGGCAGGCGGTCGACCACCACGAAGGCGGTGCCCGGCTCGACCTCGGTCAGCAGCAGGCGCTGGGCGCTGCGGGTCAGCCGGATGCAGCCGTTCGTGACGTTCTTGCCGAGCGTGTCGTCGTTGTACCAGCTGTGCAGGCCGATGTGGGCTCCGCGCAGCCCGGTCGGCACCGCGTCCGGGTCGTCGGGGATCGCGCCGAGGGCGAAGATGTCGACGCCGCCGTAGACGGCCTCCGGGGGCGGGGTGCGGCCCAGCACGAACGTGCGGCCCAGCGGGGTGAGCTGCCCGGACATGCCGAGGCTGACCGGCCAGGTGCGCATCGCGCGCCCGTCCCGGCTCCAGGTGAGGCGGTGGGTGCGCCGCTCCACCACGATCTGGTCGCGCAGCACCACAGTGGTCCAGCCGCCGGACGGCAGCCAGGCGATGGTGCGGTTCGCCGACGGCAGCAGCACCGCCGTCCAGCCCGAGCGGCGGTCGACGATCGGCACGGTGAGCCGTACGCCGCTGATGGTCGGCGCGAGGAACGCCAGCGGACGGCCGCCCGGTGCGTCGTAGGCGGCCACGTTCCGGTTCGGGCGCAGCCCTTCGCTCAACGGGCGGGTGTCGGCCGGGTCCGGGTCGGGCGGGAAGCCGCGCGGCGCCGGGTCGTAGGTGACCACCGGCAGGTCGTCCGGCGCCGGCGCGGCGGGCGGCACCGACTCCACCGGCGACGGACTCGGCGCGGCGGTCGTGGCCGGGGGCGCGGCGGCGGGCGGCGCCGCCTGGCGCGCGGGCGCGGCGGTGAGCGCGCGGCCGACCAGCAGCGCGGTGACGAGCAGCAGCGGTGCGGCGAGCGCGGCGATCAGCCAGCCGGGAGGCCGGCGCGTGGCGAACCGGTCGAAAAGCACGAAACCGACTGTAACCGACCGGAAGCCCCCGTACCCGGTACTGCGGGTACGGGGGCTTCGCGGCCCGGGTGGCTCAGCTGAGCTTCGCGCCGATGTGGATGGCGATCCCGTCGTGCGCGGCGATGTTCGCGGCGAACCAGCCGGACGAGTCCACGGTGATCACCGGGCCGCTGCACGAGCCGTTGCTGAACGTGCCGTGGATGACGTCGCAGTAGCGGCCCGCCGGCAGCCCGGTGTAGTACGACCGGCCGTTCACCGCGCTGTCCTCGTCGTTGATCGTCAGGTAGCCCTTGCCGGTACGGCTGAACGCGATGTGCTGGTAGCCGTTGTCGTACCAGTTGGAGACCCCGGCGCCCTCGGTGGCGTTGCGGAAGCCGACCATGTTGGCGATGACCGGCCAGCGGTGCTCGCACTCCCAGCCCGAGTAGCAGGTGACGTTGGTGATCCGGTTGCTGCCGTCGGCGGGCGGGCCCTGGTCCCGGCCGCTGTACGTGAAGCTCGACATCACCGTCGGGGTGCCGTACGGCCAGGCCAGCATGAACGCGTTGGCGAGCGCGTACGTGCCGCGGTTGCGGTAGGTGAGCACGCCGCCCTCGCGCTGGGTGTCGTGGTTGTCGGTGAAGACCACCGCCTTCGCGCTCGACAGGTAGCCCCAGGACTCGCCGAAGTTCCGCAGATACGCGAGGCGCTCGTTGTTGAACATCCGGGCCAGGTCCTTGCCGTACCGGAACTCGTGCACGTCGCCGTTGCCGGTGTACTCGGTCGGCTGGATCGGCTCACCGGCGCCGTAGATGACCTCCTGCACCAGGTACGCGCTGCGGTTCAGCTTGGCCTTGATCGCGGCGATGTCGGCGGCCGGCATGTGCTTGCTGCCGTCCAGGCGGAAGCCGTCGACGCCGAGCGAGAGCAGGTCGTTGAGGTACGCGGCCAGCCGGCCGCGCACGTACTCCGACTCGGTCTTGAGGTCGGCCAGGTTGACCAGCTCGCAGTTCTGCACCTCGTACCGGTCGTTGTAGTTGGCGATGTCGTTGTTGCCGTTGCGTCCGCAGTAGTGGAAGTCCTGCGCCGAGTAGACGCCCGGGTAGTTGTAGTGGCCGTACGACGAGCCGGCCCAGCCGGTGCCGCCGTTCTCCTGGCCGGACATGTGGTTGACCACGGCGTCGACGATCACCTTGACGCCCGCGGCGTGACAGGTGTTCACCATGGACTGGAACTGCGCGCGGGTGCCCTTGCGGGACTCGATCCGGTAGCTGACCGGCTGGTACGACACCCACCACGGGCTGCTGTTGACGTGCTCCTGCGGCGGGGACACCTGCACGTAGCCGTAGCCCTTCGGGCCCAGCGTGCTGGTGCACTCGGCGGCCACCGAGGTCCAGTTCCACTCGAAGAGCTGGACGATGACCTTCTTGGCGCCGGGGGTGGCGGCGGCGGCCGGGGGTGCCGCCGCGGTGAGGGGGACGAGCAGACTCGCGGCCAGACCCAGGGCGAGCGCGGCGGCGCGGCATCGGCGTCGATGCATCAGGACTCCTGCGGGGTGCGGGGGATGCGGGGGAGTGGAGCCTGTATCAGTGCCGGCTTCTTGCAACCAGCCTGAAATTTTGCGGCAAGGTTACGAGCCTGTTGCAAAGTCTGTCAACGCATGGGCATCCGTCGTTGCGTCAGGCGCTACACGCGCGTCCGGTCCGGACGGTTCGAGAATCCGGCCGAGAAATTCGCCACCGGAGGTGATCCGTCCGCGCCGTCCCTCCGTACCTGAGGTGGGAGCAGGGTCGGCCGGTGGGGGCGCCGCCGCGAGACGATCGAGGAGCAGATGGCCCGGGCACAGCAGAACGAGAAGGCGACGACCGTCCGGACCACCACCACCAGTCGTGGTGCCCGGACGATGTCGAAGTCCGCGATGGTGGCGCTGACCGCCTCCGCGCTCGGCCTCGCGTGGGCCGGGGTGGAGCTGGCCGGCGCCGGCGGCGTCATGTACTCGTACGGATTCTTCTTCACCGAGTTCTTCGCCGGGGTGGTCGCCCTGGTCTCGCTCAGCATCACCGTGATGCTGGGCCTGCTCGCCACCGACCGCCTGGTGCTGCTCATCCGGCACCGCGTGCTGCTCCAGTCGGCGCACCGCGCCACCGGCGTGCTCGGCGTGGCCGGGCTGGTCTTCCACGTCATCACCAAGGTCGCGATCGGCCGGGCCGGGCCGACCGACGCGGTGGTGCCGTTCATCAGCGGCAGCGGCCTCTACATCGGGCTCGGCACCGTCGCCGCGCTGCTGATGGTGGGCGTGCTCTGGACCGGCCTGATCCGGGTCCGGTTCGCCGGCGTCGGTCCCAAGTGGTTCTGGCGCGGACTGCACTCGATGGCGTACGTGTCCTGGCCGTTTGCGCTCGTGCACGGCCTCAACGCCGGCCGGCCCGCCGCCGGCTGGGTGGTGCTGAGCTACCTCGCCTGCGTGGTGCTGGTGGTGATGGCGCTGCTGGTCCGCGTCTCGGTCCACCTCGGCAAGCGCAGCCGCGAGCAGCACCAGGCCGTCGCGCTCAACAAGGCGATGGCCGGCAAGGGCGAGGAGCGTACCGGCGTGTTCGCCGCGCTCACCCGGAAGAAGGCCGCGGACAAGGAGGACAGCGGCGCCGGCCGGGGACGCTGGGCCGAGGCGACAGCCACCTGGACCGCACCGGCGGGCACCGCCCGGCGGCGCGACCCGGAGCGGTTCGCCGTACCCGTGGTACCGGAACCCGGGTCGCTGCGCGAGCCGGTCCGCGCGGCAGCCGCCCGGCGGCGCGACGCCGAACCGGACGCGCCTGCCCGGCGCGCCCGCACCCAGGAGGCGCCCGCCCGCCGCCGCGACGAGGAGCGCGAGCCCGTCGTCCGCGCCCGGGACGAGGAGGCGGCGCCGGCCCGCCGGACCGACGGCGAGCGGTCCCGCCGCCGTCGGCGCGACGACGAGGAGCGCGTGACCCGCCGGTCCCGGAACGAGGAGCGGGTGAGCCGCCGGTCCCGCGACGACGAGGATCTGGTCGCCAGGTACTCGGCTCCGCCGGAGAGCGGCGGCCGGCACTCGGCGCCGCCGGACACCGGCGGCCGCCACTCCGCACCCCCGGACAGCAGCCGGTACGCCACCGCGGCCGAGGTGGCCCGCTACTCCGCGCCGCCGCGCGCCACCGACGAGCCGGAGGAGCCGTGGGACAGCCCGCGCCGCTGGGAGAGCCGCCCGATCTCCGGTGAGCCGATCTCGGCCGGCCCGATCTCCGGCACCCCGCTCTCGGCCGAACCGCTCAGCGGGTCCGGCCGCCGCTACCGCGACGAGGAGGACGTGCCGGAGGAGCCGGACTACTGGCGCCCGCCGGCCCGCTACGCCGCCGACGAGGCGTTCGTGGACGACACCCCGACGCTCGTCGACCTCGCCTCCCGCCGGGCGATGCGCGCGGGCAAGGAGAGCCGGTCCGGCCGTCGCAAGCGGGCCGACGCGGACGCGGTCGACGGCGCGTACTGGGCCGGGCTGCGAGGTGAGGCCCGGTGACGCGCACGACGGTCCCGCCGGTCGCCTGTGTCGGCGAGCCCCGCCTGACCGCCGGGTTCGCCGAGTTCGGCCGGCTCGACCTGCTGGCCCACGAGGAGGTGCACGGCCCGATCGGCCCGATGGAACCGGCGGCGCTGCTGCGACTCGCCGAGGCGATCGACCTCAAGGGCAAGGGCGGCGCGGGCTTCCCGTTCGCCCGCAAGCTGCGCGCCGTGCTGGAGTCCTGCGAGCGGCAGGACCTCGGCGCCGTGGTGGTGGTCAACGCCACCGAGGGGGAGCCGGCGAGCTGGAAGGACAAGGTGCTGCTCACCCGCGCCCCGCACCTCATCCTGGACGGCGCCGCGCTCGCCGCGTTCGCGCTCGACGCCGAGGAGATCGTGATCGGGGTGGCCGACGACGACGTGGGCCGGCCCTCGCTGACCGAGGCGTTGCAGGAACGGCGGATGCCGGTGCCGACCACCATCGTCACGGTGCCGCACCGGTTCATCTCCGGTGAGGGCGGCGCGCTGGTCAACGGCATCAACGGCCTGCCGCACATCCCGCCCGGCACGAAGAAGCGTTCCAGCGACTCCGGCGTCGGCGGTCTGCCCACGCTGCTGTCGAACGCCGAGACGTACTCCCAGCTCGCCGTCGCCGCCCGGATCGGCCCGTACGAGTACGCCGCGCTCGGCACCGACGACGAGCCGGGCACCGTGCTGCTCACAGTCACCGGGTCGGCGAAGCGCCCCGCCGTGGTGGAGTGCGCGGCCGGCACCCCGCTGCGGGAGATCCTCGACCTGTGCGAGGTGCCGCCCGGCCCGGGCATCCTGATGGGCGGCTACCACGGCAAGTGGATCACCGCGGCGGCCGCCGAGCGGGCCGAGGTGTCCCGCAAGGGGCTCACCGCCGTGGGCGGCACGCTCGGTGCCGGCATCATCGTGCCGCTCGGTGCCGACACCTGCCCGCTCGGCGAGGCCGCGCAGGTGGTGCGCTACCTGGCGGGCGAGTCCGCCGGGCAGTGCGGCCCGTGCAAGATGGGCCTGCCCGACCTGGCCCGCTCGGTCGACCTCGCGGTCTCCGGCAGCGCACCCGTCGAACTGGTCCGGGCCGCCGCCGGCGACGTCAAGGGACGCGGCGCGTGCAGCCACCCGGACGGCACCGCCCGGTTCGCGCTGTCCGCCATGGAGGTGTTCGCCGACGACCTGCGGCTGCACGCCACCGGCGAGGGCTGCGGCAAACGCGTCAAGGGCATGATGGGCCTGCCCGGCGCGCCGGACGCCAACCCGCAGAAGCTCACCCTGGACTGGTCACGCTGCGACGGCCACGGGCTGTGCGCGCACGTCGTACCCGACTTCATCCGGCTCGACGGCAACGGCTACCCGGCGTTCCCGCCCACCCCGGTGCCGACGTGGCTGCGCGAGGGCGCGCTCAAGGCGGTCAAGGTCTGTCCCGAACTCGCGCTCCGCCTGGTCCGGGCCGAGTAGAACCAGGAGCCGCCGATGCGTACCGCCGCTCGTGTGACAGCCGTCGCCCTACTGGCCGCCACGCTCGCCGCCGCGACCGCCTGCGCCGCCGGGCCCGAGCCCGGGGACCGGGCCGGAGCGGTCGCACCGGCGCCCCCGGCCGCCGCGTCCCCGTCCGGGCCGGCATCCGCACCGGCGTCCACGTCACCGGCCGCGGTGCCGGCCGCGCTGTCGTTCACCGGCAAGACCCTCGACGGTACGGCGTTCGACGCCGCCGCCCTGGCCGGGCGGCCGGTCGTGCTCTGGTTCTGGGCGCCCTGGTGCGCCACCTGCGCCAGCCAGGCGTGGACGGTGGCCGAGATCGCCCCGGCCTACCGCGACACGGTCCCCATCGTCGGCGTCGCCGGACTCGGCGAGCAGAAGGCGATGAAGTCGTTCGTCACCGAGTTCGACCTGGGCGGCACGACACAGATCGACGACCGGGCGGGCGCGCTGTGGCGCCGGTTCAAGGTGGCCGAGCAGAGCACGTTCGTCGTCCTGGACCGCACCGGCCGGGTCGTCCACCAGGGATTCCTGGACGGCGAGGCACTGACCCGGCAGGTCGAGACGCTGGCCCGGGGATGACCGGCGCGCTGCTGCTCGCGCTCACCGCGGGCATGCTCGGCGCGGTCAACCCGTGCGGCTTCGCGATGCTGCCCGCGTACCTCTCGCTGCTCGTCGCCGGCCCCGACGGCGGGCGCGGCGCGGTCGGACGCGCGCTCACCGCGACCGCCGGTCTCACCCTCGGGTACGTGCTGGTGTTCGGCGCGTTCGGGCTCGCCCTGGCGCCGGCGGCGGACTGGCTGCGGCCCCGGCTGCCGTGGCTGACGGTGACGCTCGGCGTGCTGCTGGCGCTGGCCGGATGCTGGCTGCTCGCCGGCCGGCGGCTGCCCACGCCGCGCCCGCTGCGTGTCGCGCCCCGGCTCACCCGTACCTGGCCGTCCATGGCGCTGTTCGGCGCGGCGTACGCGCTCACGTCGCTGACCTGCGCGATTGCGCCGTTCCTGGCGATCGTGGTGACCAGCCTGCGGGCAGGGTCGCCGCTGCGCGGCCTGGCGCTGTTCGGCGCGTACGCGCTGGGGATGGCGCTCGTGGTCGGCGTGGCCGCGCTCGCCGTGGCGCTGCTGCGCGGCCGGGTCGTGGCGCGGCTGCGCGGCGCGGGCGCGTGGGTGCCGCGGCTGAGCGGCCTGGTGCTGCTGGTAGCGGGCGGCTACGTCGCCTGGTACGGCTGGTACGAGGTACGCCTCGCCCAGGGCCGCTACGACGCCTTCACCGACCCGGTCATCCGCACCGCCGCCCGCATCCAGCAGTCAGTGGTGAGCGCCGTCGACACGCTAGGCCCCGCCGTCCTCACGGCGCTGCTCCTCGCCGCGCTGCTCCTCGCCGCCCTCACCCGCCGCCCCCTCTCCCGCCCCCGCCCCCTCTCCCGCGATCTTGCAGTTGGTGCCCGGGCGGAAGGGGTGAAGCGGACTTCTCGCGGGCCGGAAGTGCAAGATCGCGGGGGAGAGGCGGGTGGGGCGGGGACGGGGGCGGGGACGCGGGTCAGCGCGGGGTGAGGCGGTCGGTGCCGAGCTTGTCGCGGAGGACCTCCGGGACCACCACCGAGCCGTCGGGCTGCTGGCACTGCTCCAGGATGGCCGGGAACAGGCGGCTGGTGGCGAGCGCCGAGCCGTTGAGCGTGTGCACGAAACGGGTCTGCTTCGCGCCCGGCTCGCGGTAGCGGATCGCCGCCCGGCGGGCCTGGTAGTCACCGGCCCAGGAGACCGACGACACCTCCTTGTACTTGCCGGTGCTCGGCATCCACACCTCGACGTCGAGCGTCTTCTTCATCGAGGCGCTCGCGTCACCGGCGGCGAGCAGGCTGGTCTGGAAGTGCAGACCGAGCTTGCCGACCAGGCCCTCGACGTGCCCGACCATCGCCTCCAGCGCCTCGCCCGCCTGCTCCGGCAGCGTGAACTGGAAGATCTCCACCTTGTTGAACTGGTGGCCGCGCACGGTGCCGCGCTCGTCGGAGTGCGAACCGGCCGCCTCGCGCCGGTAGCACGGCGTGTACGCGAACGCCTTCAACGGCAGCTTCGGCGTCTCCAGGATCTCGTCCTGGTACGCGCCGAGGATCGCCGTCTCCGCGGTGGGCAGCAGGAACTGGCCGCGCGAGGACGACTGCTTGTCGATGTGGTAGACGTCGTCGTGGAACTTCGGGAACTGCCCGGCGGCGAAACCGGCGCTGTCCAGCAGCAGGTGCGGCGGGAGCAGGAACTCGTAGCCGGCCTGGATGTTCTGCTCGATCAGCCAGTTCACCAGCGCCCACTCCAGCCGGGCGCCCAGACCGGTGTACATCCAGAAGCCCGAGCCGCCGAGCTTCACGCCCCGCTCGTGGTCGACCAGGCCGAGCGCGCGGCTCAGCTCCACGTGGTCGCGTACCTTCTCGATGGCCGGCGCCTCGCCGAACGTCCGCACCACCCGGTTGGCCTCCTTGCCGCCGGGGACCACGTCCTCGGCGGGCAGGTTCGGCAGCTCGCTCATCGCCGAGCGGAGCCGGGACTGCACCTCGTCGAGCTGGGACTCCAGCTCCGCGAGCTGCTTGCGCTCGGCCTCCGGGGCGACCGGCTGCGGCGTGCCGCCGGACCGTTTCGCCTCCGCGTACGCGCGCGCCTCGGCCTTGCGGCGCTGCCGCTCGGCGTCGATCTCCGTGATCAGGGCGCGTCGTTCCTGGTCGAGCCGCTGGATGTCGTCCAGCGCCCGGGTGACCTCGGCGGGATCCAGACGCTTCGCCAGCGCGGTCGCCACCGCCTCGCGATCCTTCCGGATCAACTCCATGTCGAGCATGCTGCTCGTACGCCTCCGTCCAGGCAGTCAGGTGGGACCTCCAGATGCTACCGTCGCGCCCCCGCCGCCCCGGCCCGGCCCGCGCAGCCCGCCGCCGCGAGGCCCTTTCCGGTGACGGTGCGTGGTGGTGCCGCCGTCGGTGCGCCGTTCTCACTTTCCGTGATGGTGCTCCGGTGCTGGTGCCGCCCCGCTGCGGCTCGCTAGTTCGCTGAACTGGTCAATCTCGCGGATCCGCTCTCCGGCGGACATGTCCCTCCGGCGACTTTGCTCTGCAGCCACCGACGCGGCGTTCGACGGAGCGTCAGCGTCGCGCGGATGGCTGCAGAGCAAAGTGCGCGAGGGGTGACGCACCCAGGAGGGCGGCGGCGTCACGCACAGTCACGGATGCCTGCCGCAGAGCGGTACCGACGCCGACGAGCGCGGAACGTCAGAGGCGTACCGGCATCAGGACCGAGAAGGCGTGCGCGTCGTCGGCCCGCCGTACGGCCAGCGGGGCGATCGGGCCGTCCAGCTCCAGCACGAGCTGGCCGTCGCCGGACCCCAGCGCGTCCAGCAGGTACTCGCGGTTCACCGCCACCCGAAGCGCATCCGGGCCGCCCGCGCCCGCGCCCGCCGCGCCCGCCCCGCCCTCCACGCCCTCCACGCCCCCGGCGTCGACCACGCCGTCCGGGTCGACCAGGCGCAGCTCACCCCGGCCGTCCAGGCCGAGCGCCACCACCTCGTGCTCGACTCCCTCGTGCGCGCGGTGGCAGACCGGGACGCCGTCGGCGGTGAGCGCCGCGCGCAGCGCCGCGCCGTCGAACGGGATCCGGTACGTGGGCACGTCGCCGAGCTGCGCCCGCAGCAGCCGCCGGTAGTCGGGGAAGTCGTACGGCAACGGGACGGCGGTCAGCGGCCGGCCCGCCACCGTGACGGTCACCCGGTCGGTGGCGACGACGACCTCGGCGGTGTCGGCGCCGTCGAGGTCCAGCAGCGCGCGGAGTTCGTCGACGGCGGCCACCGGCAGCAGCGCGCTCACCGGCGGGCCGTCGACGGTGCCGCCGACCCGGGCCACGGCGAGCCGGTGCCGGTCGGTGGCGACCAGCCGGACGCCGTCCGGCTCGACCTCCACCAGCACGCCGGACAGGACCGGCAGCCCGGGGTCGGCGCCGACGGCGAAGCGTACGGCGTCCACGGCGGCGGCGAGGTCGGTGCGGGACAGCACGAGGCGGGTGGTCACTGTGATCTCCTCCGGGTCGATCAGGCTACGGATCCGGGAGAGTTCGCGACGCGCGTCGGCCAGGCCGTCCTCCAGGCGGCGCAGGTGCGCGTCCAGCAGCCGGTGCACCTCGGCCGGCCGGTGCCGGTTCCGCAGCGCCTCGGCGATGCCGGCCAGCGGCATCCCCACCCGGCGCAGCCCTGCTACCAGCCGGGCCGGGTCCACCTGCTCCTCGGTGTACCAGCGGTAGCCGGTCACCGGGTCCACCCGGGCCGGGGCCAGCACGCCGGAACGGTCGTAGAACCGCAGCGCGCTGACCGTCAACCCGCTGGCCCGGGCCAGTTCGCCGATGCTGCGAAGCTCGCTCTCCACGGCCGTCATCCTGTGACCTCAAGCGGGTCGAGGGTCAACCTCACGCCGGCAGCGTGCGGAACGTGATGCCCGCGCGTACCAGCCGATCCAGCAGCGCGTCACCCATCGCCGTGACCGGCGTGACCTGCCCGGCGGTCTCCGGCAGGTCGTCGAAGGCCAGGCAGAGCGCCGACTCGGCGAGCATCTTGGCCGTCTCGTCGTAACCCGGGTCGCCGCCGGCCACCTCGGTCACCACCCGCCGGTCGCCGGCGGTGCCCACGAACCGCACCCGGAACCACGACTTGGCCCGCTGCTCGGCGGTCGGGCCCTGCCCGGAGGCGAGCCGCCCGAGCAGCCAGCGCCGCGTCGGCGCCACCTTCACCAACCCCACCACACCGGCCAGTCCGACGCCGGCGACCAGCACAGTGGGCAGCCGCTTCATCGCCGCGAAGTGCCGGTAGCGGAAGTCCGGGCCGTACTCCGGGCGGGCCGCCGCGGACCGGCGGACCACCTGCGGGTCGATGGTGGGCAGCGGCACCGCCCACTGGCCGAACTCGCGTACCCGGCCGACCTTGCCCGGCACCGCGCGGACCCGGCGTCCGTCCGGGCCGGGCTCCATCGCCCGGCGGGCCCGCGCCGCCCGGCTCATCTCACCGGTACGGGAGAACGCGGTGAGCGCCGAGTGGTACGTCCCGGCGGAGAACCGGCCACCGGCCCGCACGTAGCCGTCCACGGCGATCGGCCCGTCCGCCGGCAGTTGCTTGACCGTGTACCAGACGCCCAGGTCGTGCGGGATCGAGTCGAAACCGCAGGCGTGCACCAGGCGCGCCCCGGTGCGCACCGCCTCGGCGTGGTGCCGCACGTACATCCGGTCGACGAACTCCGGCTCGCCGGTGATGTCGAGATAGTCGGTGCCGGCCGCGGCACAGGCGGCCACCAGCGGCTCGCCGTGGTGCACGTACGGGCCGACTGTCGTGGCCACCACCCGGGCGCTCTCCGCCACCGCCCGCAGCGACGCCGGGTCGGTCACGTCGGCGGTGAGCAGCGGCAGGTCGGCCAGGGCCGGGTCGATCGCGGCCAGCCGCTCCCGCACCGCGGCCAGCTTGTCCGGGTTGCGCCCGGCTAGTGCCCAGCGCAGCCGGTCCGGCGCGTGCCGGGCCAGGTACTCGGCGGTCAGTCCGCCGGTGAAGCCGGTGGCGCCGAACAGGACGAGGTCGTACGGACGGTCTGCGCGCATCCGCCGAGTGTGCCATCCACAGCGCCCACCTTCACGGGGTGAAGAGCACCCGGACGCAGCCGTCAGCCCGGTCCCGGAACAACGCGTACCCCTCGGCGCCGCGCTCCAGCGGCATCCGATGGGTGGCCAGGTGCTCGGTGACCAGCTCGTCGCGGGCCATCCGTTCCAGCAGCGCCGGGATCGCGGCACTGCCCCGGCGCCGGGCGGCGCGGACGGCGAGCCCCTTGTCGGCGAACGCGCCGAGCGGGAACCGGTCCACGAATCCGGGCCGGGCGCCGAGCACCACCACCACGCCGCCCTTGCGACAGGCGTGCACCGCCTCGCGCAGCGCCGCCCCGCCGTCCGGCTCGGCCACCGGCCACCGGCCCGGCGCGGCCGGCACCCCGGAGGCGTCGACGCACACGTCCGGGCCCCGGCCGCCGCTGCGTTCGCGCAGCTCGGCGAGCACGTCCACGTACCTGTGGTTGAGCGCCTCCACGCCGTCGTGCCCGGTGACCATCCGCAGCCGGTCGTCCCGGTCGTCGACCACCACCACCCGGTCCGCGCCCCGGGCCACCGCCGCGTCGGCGGTGAGCTGGCCGACCGCGCCCGCGCCCCAGACCGCCACCACGTCGCCGGGGGCGACCTCGCCCAGCTCGGCGCCGTACCAGCCGGCCGGTGCGGCGTCGGCGGCGAACACCGCCCGCTCGTCGCTCACCGACTCCGGCACAGCGAACGCGCCCACATCGGCGTACGGCACCCGCACGTACTCGGCGTGACCACCGGCGAAGCCGCCCAGCCGGGCCGGGCGGCCGTACCCGCCGGCGGGCGGCTGCCCCCACTCCGGCTCGGCCACCACGCCGCTCGTGCCGTTGTCACAGCACGCCGGCAGCCCTTGCCGGCAGAACCAGCACGCCCCGCAGGCCACCGCCGCGCCCACCACCACCCGGTCGGCGACCCGGTGCCGGCGTACCTCCGGACCGACCTCGACCACGTCGCCGAGGAACTCGCGTCCGAGCACCTCCCCGGCGGACGCCTCGGGCACCTGCCCGGCCAGAAGCGGCAGGTCCGCGCCGCAGGTCGTGCTCCGCCGGACCCGGACGATCATGTCCTGGGCGTTGCGCAGCTCCGGGTCCGGGACGCGGCGCACCTCCACGAGACCGGCTCCCGCCCAGCACAGCGCCCTCACGTCACGGTCCCCGGCCGGTCCAGCGGCGAACGGTCCGCCCGCAGCACCTCGCCGGTCTCCAGGAGCTGCTTGGTCTGCCGCAGCACGTGGCGCAGGAACCGGCCCGGGTCGTCGCCGACCAGGTGTGCGGCGAACCCCGGGAGCGTGCACTCCCCGCCCAGCGGGCGGACCGCCAGCTCGGTACCGCGACCGCCGGGGGCCGGACGGGCCCACAGCTCGACCGCGCCGTCGAGGCGGCGCAGCGGCTCGGGCCACCGCCCGGCCGGGAGCACCTGCTCGGGCGCCCCGGCGATCGTCACCACCTGCCACCGGCCCGGCCGCGGGTCGGCGCCGGACCGCCGCGCCCGGCGGCGGGCCAGCACCCGCGCGCCCGCCGGAGCCAGCACCCGTACCCCCGCCAGCACCAGCACGCCCGCCGCCAGCCGCCCGCTCCGCGCCACCTGACCTCCCGCCGTCCCCGAGTGGCCGACCAACCCGTCCGGCCACCCCGCGTGCCTACAGGGTGCGCGCCGCCCGGGTGAGCGGGGTTCGCCCCGAAGGGGTGAACCGGCGCGCTGCGGGTAACCGCTGCCCGCACCGACGGGGGGAGGGACGCATGCCGGAGGAGGCAGACCAGGTCGTCACCGCACCGAGCGGCACAAGCGACATCACCGGTACGCCCGATCTGCTCACCACCGGCCTCGATTCGCCCGATGTCGCCGGTGGTGCGCTGCCGGGTGGCCCGCCGCTGCTGGCGTCCCGGTTGACGCCGCCCGTGCCGCCCGAGCCGGTCCTGCTGCGTCCCCGGCTGCTCGACCGGCTGGAACAGGGCGCGTCCGGGCCGGTGACGCTCGTCTGCGCGCCGGCCGGCTGGGGCAAGACCACGCTGCTGTCGACCTGGGCGCAGGGGGAACGGGACGGGCCGGCGCCGGCCTGGGTCACGGTGGCCGAGGGGGAGACCACCCGGCGGCTCTGGGGCTACCTCGCGGCGGCCCTGCGTACCGCCGCCGCCGACGATCCGGACGACGGCCCTCCACCGATGCCGGACGGGCCGCCCCGGCCCGAGCAGCTCGAAACGCTCGCCGCCGCGCTCGCCACCCGTGAACGACCCGTGCTGCTGGTCCTGGACGACCTGCACCGGGTCACCGACCCGGCCGCCCTGACCGGGCTGGAGTTCCTGCTCCGGCACTCCGACGGCCGCTTGCGGCTGGTGGCCGGCGCGCGCGGCGAACCACCGCTGGCGCTGCACCGCTGGCGGCTGGCCGGCGAGCTGACCGTGATCGGCGCCGACGACCTGGCGTTCACCGCCGACGAGGTGGCCGACCTGCTCGTCGCGCACGGCGTGGCCGTACCCGCCCCGGCCGTGACCCGGCTCGTCGAACGGACCACCGGCTGGCCGGCCGGGCTGCGCTTCGCCGCGCTCGCGCTCGGCGACGGCGCCGACCCGGCGCGCACCGTGGAACGGTTCGCCGGTGACCAGCCGGACGTCGCCGCGTACCTGCGGGACGAGGTGCTCGCCCCGCTGGAACCGGCGACCCGCGACGTCCTGCGCCGGGTGGCGGTGGCCGTCGCGGTCCACGCCGACCTGGCGGCCGCGCTGACCGGGCGGCCCGACGCCGGGCACCTGCTCGCCGAGGCGGCCCGGGAGGGCGGCTTCCTCCACCAGGACGGCGGCAGCCCACCCTGGTACCGGCCGCACCCGCTGCTGGCCGACGTGCTGCGCGACGAGCTGGACCGGCTGCCCGCCGACGAGGTGCGGGAACTGCACCGGCGGGCCGCCGGCTGGTACGGCACCCACGACCGTCCGGCCGAGGCGCTGCGGCATGCGCTTCTCGCCGGTGAGTGGGCCGACGCCACCGAACTGCTCGTCACCCGCTGGCCCGAGCTGGCGCCGGACGAACCGGCCGCCGTACCCGCTCCGCCCGAGCCGCCGGCCGAGGCGGTCCGCCGGGATCCGGAGCTGGCGCTGGCCGCCGCCGCCGAACGGGCGTACGCCGGGGATCGGGCCGCCGCCGACGCGCAGCTGCGGCGGGCGCTGGCCGAGGCCGCCGGCCTGCCCGCGCCCCGCCGTGACCGGTTCGGCCGGCTGGCCGCCGCCGTGGAGCTGAGCCTCGCCCGGCTCGGCGGCGACCACGAGGAGGTACGCCGGGCCGCCGACCGCCTGCTGGCCACCATCGCCGCTGACGAGTCCCCGGGCGGCCCGGACGCCGACAGTGCCGTTGCCGGTGATCCCGGCGATCCGCGCGCCGGGACGGCCGAGCGGCACGACGTGCGCGCGGTGGCCGGTGCCGCGCACGGGCTGGTCGCGCTGGCCGAGGGGGAGCTGTCCACCGCCCGGGACCGGTTCGCCGCCGCGCGGGAGGCGGCGCGGCGGGCCGGGCGGCCGCGTACCGAACTGCTCTGCGTCAGCCGCTCGGCGCTGCTGGAGGCGGCCCGGGGCGCGCTGCGGGCCGCCGAGGAACTGGCCCGGGAGGCGCTGGCGATGCCGCCGTGTCAGGGCTGGTCGTCGCGGTCCGACTGCGGCTACGCGTACCTGGCGCTGGCGTTCGTGGACTGGCAGCGGGACCGGCCGGCGGAGGCCACGGCCCACCTGGCGCTCGCCGGGCCGGCCGGTGCGGAGCCGGGCGGCGCGGCGCTCACCGCGCTGTGCCGGGCCGGGCTGCTGGCCGACGGCGGCGACCCGGGCGGCGCGCTGCGCACGCTCGCCGGGGCGCGCGCGGTCGCGCCCGGCGCGGAGCTCGGCGAATGGCTCGCCGCCGACGAGGCCCAGGTACGCGTCGCCGTCGGCGACGTCGACGGTGCCCGGACGCTGCTCGACGCGGCGGGTGACGGGCCGGCGCCGGCGCTGGTGGCCGCGCGGCTGCGGCTGCGCGCCGGTGACGCCCGCGCGGCCGAGCGTGCACTTCCCGACTGGACCGCGTCCGGCGCGGCGGACTGGCCGTTGCCGGTGCGGCTGGGCGCCGGGCTGCTCGACGCGGCGCTCGCCGACGCCTCCGGTGACGCTCGGCGCGCCGGGCGGCTGCTGGAGGAGGTGCTGGCGCTCGCCGAGCCGGACGGCTTCCGGCGCGTCTTCACCCGGGCCGACCCGGGGGTACGGGACCTGCTCGCCGCGCGCCTGGACTCGGGCACCGCGTACTGGGCCACGGTGAGCGAGCTGGTCCGGGGCGTGGACGCGCAACCGGCAGCGGCACCGGCCGACGGTCCGGCCCGGTCGCTCGACGAGCCGCTCACCGAGCGGGAACTGACCATCCTGCGCTATCTCCAGAGCATCCTGTCCAACGTGGAGATCGCCGCCGAGCTGTCACTGTCGGTCAACACGGTCAAGACGCACGTGCGCAACATCTACCGCAAGCTCGACGCGACCCGCCGACGGGACGCCGTCCGGCGGGCGCGCGAGCTGCGGCTGATCTGACAGTCAGCCGTCGTCGGTGGCGGCGTCCACCACTGCCAGCAGTTCGGCCAGGTCGTAGCCGCCGTCGTGCCGGACGTCGTTGACGAACAACGTCGGGGTGCCGTTGACGCCGCTGCGGATGCCGCCGACGAAGTCCTGCCGGACCCGGTCGGCGTACTCCTGCCGGCCGACCTCCGCGGCGATCTCCTCCGGCGACAGGCCGATCTGCTCGACGCCGAGCGACAGGTGCACCTGGTCGAGCTGGTCCTGGTGCTGGTAGAGCCAGTCGTACATCTCCCAGAACCGGCCCCGGGCGGCGGCGGCCTCGGCGGTCTCCGCGGCGGTCTCCGCGTACGGGTGGACGTTGGTGATCGGGAAGTGCCGGTACACCAGACGCACCATGTCGGCCCGCTGGCGCAGCACCTCCGCCAGGTTCGGGTAGGCGGCGCCGCAGAACCGGCACTGGAAGTCGCCGTACTCGACGACGGTGACCGGCGCGTCCACCGGCCCGCGGACATGGTCGCGTTCGGTCACCGGGATCCGCAGCCGCGCGGTGGTGACCTGAAGGGGCGTGGTCATCCGGTACTCACCCGCCGATCCGCGTCCAGCTGTTCCAGTGCGTCGAGGATCCCGTCCACGCCCGGGTTCACCTCGGGCGGGGACAGATGGCTCCAGGCCACCCGGCCGTCCGGGTCGAGGACCACGAGTGCCCGGTCCGACTGCCCGTGCGGCGCGTACGCGCCGTACCGGCGCGACACCTCGCCCTTGGGCTCGAAGTCGGCGAGCAGCGGGAACCGGATGCCCCGGCTCTCGGCGAACGCCCGGTGCGAGTCGACGCTGTCCACCGAGATGCCCAGCAGCACCGCGTCGTACCGCTCCAGCTCGGGCAGGGCGGCCTGGTACAGGGTCATCTGCTCGCCGCACACAGGTGACCAGTCCGCCGGGTAGAAGGCCAGCACCACGGGACGGCCCCGGAACTGCCCGGGGCCCACCTCCCGTCCGTCCGGCGCCGCCGGGAGCGTGAACCCGGGCGCGGCCCGCCCGGGTGTGATCAGCCCGTTCGGATCACTCATGCCTCCCACCATGGCCGCGGCCCGGGTGAGGCGGGCTCACCCGGGCGGGGTGGTTCCGTCAGCGCACGGCGAGGTGGTTGCGCACCTCCCGGATGCCCGGGGCGTTCCACACCACCCGCTCGATCTCCTCGCGCTCGCCTGCGGAGTGGACCTGCCCGTCCAGCAGCACCGTGTCGCCGTGCACCCGCACGTCGACCTGCTCGGCCTCGGTGGCGGCGTTGCGGGCCAGCGCATCCACGATCCGCTCGGCCAGGTCACCGCCGTCGGCGCGCACGGCGGGGCGTACCGCGATGCCGTTGCTCACCCCGCACACGCCGGTGAGCCGGGCGACCGAGCGTTCGGCGGCCCGCCGTTGGTACTCCCATTCGACCTCGCCGTGCAGCGTGACCCAGCCGTCGGCCACCGTCACCTGCAACGCCTCGATCGGCACGAACGCGTCCCATTCCAGCGCCCGTACGGCCGCGACCGCGATCTCCGGGTCCTCCCGCCCGGCCGCGGTGTCGATCCGGACGGCGATGTCGTTGGCGACCGCGCGGACGCGGGCGACCCGGTGCGCGGCCCGCTCGGCGGCCCACTTCTTGGCGTAGCTGTCCACCCGTCCGGTGAGCGTCACCACGCCCTCGGTGACGGTCACTCCGATCTCGTCCGGGCCGACCCGCGGCTCCCAGGTCAGCTCGTCGAGCACGGCGGACTGGATGTCCCGGTCGGTACGCGTGATCGTGTCGGTGGCCATCCGGCTCCCCCTCCCGTCGATCGCGGCGCGGGCACGTGGTCCCGCACCCGCGATCCTGCGCGCGCCCCGGGTGAGCGGGCCTCACCCGGGGCGGGTGAGGCAGCACGACGGCCGCCCCCGGGAGTCCCGGGAGCGGCCGTCGTCGTGTCGTACGGGCGGGTCAGCCGTCCAGGCCGGCCGGCGAGTTCGGCCGGTCCACGTCCACGAACTCGATCTCGTCCGCGGCCCGGTCCCGGCTGCCGGCGGCGCGCGCCGCGGTGCCGGCGGCCCAGCCGATCGCCGCGCCCGCCAGCGCCGCCGCGATCAGCAGCGTCCAGGGCAGGGCGGGCCGGCGGCCGGCGAGCGCGTCGAAGGCGAGGGACGCCCGGCGGCGTGCCTCGTCGGCGGCGGAGCCGACCAGGTCGGTGGCGTCGTCGGCCAGGCCGGAGGAGCTGCGGCGGGCGGTCCGGGTGGCGTCGCGCACGCTGTCACCGGCGGAACCGGCGGCGGAGAGCAGGTTCTGCCACGCCTGGTCGGCGACCCGCTCGGCCTTGCCCCGGCGGTCCAGCAGGTTGGATCCGAACATCGTTCTACCTCCTCGGGTGCCGAAGGCCGGCGGCCACTTCGGACTCCGGTGTCCATCCGGCGGGTTCACTGTCTCGGGCAGTGCCCCACCGGGGCGCGTGGCAAACCACGCCGTGGTTCCCGGCCGTGAGCAGCGAACGGGACGAACCACCCGAACGCGCCGGGACCGGTGCCCACGGGACGTGCGTGCGCCCGCTACCCTGGTCGGCGGATCGGCGGGCCCGCCCGGTCGCACGGTTGGCCGCGACCCGCCATACAGGGGAAACTGGAACCCGGAGGTCCGGATTGGGTACGCCCAGGTGTGCCCAGTTCGCGAATTGCTCATCCCGGGGGGTGGCGACCGGGCCGTTGGAGGAATACTCTCGGTCGCGGCCCGCGTACTGATGAGGCGCCCGTCATGGGCGAGTGGAGGTGCTCGCGTGAGCCTGTCGATCGTGAAGTCGGTGCGGCCGGGTGGTGTCGTCCAGATCGCGCCCCGTGGGGAGATCGACGTCGACACCGCGTACGAGGTGCGGGAAGCGATCGCCGAAGTGCTCGCCAAGGGCCGTCCCTCGCGAATCGAGCTGAACATGCGGCTCGTCACGTTCATCGACTCGGTCGGCATCAGCGCCATGGTCGCCGGCTTCCAGACCTGCGAGGTCAGCGGCGTCAAGCTCGTGGTCACCGAGCCGAGCCGGTTCGTGCACCGGCAGCTCTGGGTGACCGGCCTGCTCGGCCTGTTCGGCGCGCCCGAGCCGTGGTTCGCCGACGACACCCCCGAGGTGCTGCCCGGCGCCTGAGCGCGCCGTTCACACCCCCTGCAGCCAGGGGACTTTCTACCCGTTGCCAGTCCGGCGTCGGTACGGGACGATCGTCGCGACGCACGACGGCGAGGGGGCCCGCTTGCAGAGCAGCGACAGCTTCAGCTACACCGTGCAGGCCCGGTGCACCCGGGCCGAAGCGGTGGCGCTACTGGGTGACCTGAGTCGCCAGGGCGAGCTGCATCCGCTGATCGTCCGGGTCCGGAAGCTGCCGGCCCGGCCGGGCGCGCTGGCCAGCTACGCGATCACCGACCGGCTGCAACTCGGCCCGCTGCACTTCCCGGTCACGTACCAGGCGGACGTGCTGATCGCCGGCGAGGACGAGGTCGTCACAGTGGCGCGTCAGCAGCCCGCGACGACGGTCCGCAACCACACCCGGCTGCGCGACGAGCCGGACGGCACGGTACGCATCGACGTGGAGATCACGCTCACCGCTCCGGCGCCACTGTTCGGGTACGCGTTCCGCCAGGCCCGGGCGGCTCACCTGGGCCTGGCGGCTCGTCTCGGAGCGACCCTGGAGGGCCGGCCGGCCTGATCCGGCCGGCCCTCTCGGGGCGCGCTCAGTACACCGACAGGTGCACGTGGTTGGTGTGGTCGCTGGACGGGTCGCCGTTGCCGCCGCTGTACGACTTCCACCCGCTGCTGGGCAGCCAGATCTGCTTGAACCAGATCACGTAGAGCACGGCGAGCGGGTCGGCGTTGCGCACGAAGTACGCGGCCAGGTTGTTGCCGTACGTCCGGTCACCGCCGGTGGCCACGCCGCCGAAGCCGTTCTTCTGCGCGGCGAAGTCGCAGGCCCGCCCCTTCGGGTGCTCACCAGAGCCGCTGGGCCGGTGGCACGAGACGTACCGGGTGAAGCCCGCCGCCTTGGCCTGTTGCAGCGCGTGCAGCGTGCGCGGGGTGATGCAGCCGTTCGCCGGGGTCGGGTCGTTGACGCTGCACGACTCCGACGGCCAGGAGCCGTCCGAGTTGCGCGGTGCCGGCTTCGCGTTCTTGCTGGAGGTGCCCTGGACGCTGCCACCGCCGCTGCTGCTGCGCGAGGCCCGGTCGTTCGCCACCTCCAGGGCGCGCTCGGCCTGCTCCTTGCGCTTGGCCATCACCGTCACCTGCTTGCGCTGCTCGCGGATCTCTCCGTCGAGCTGGGCGCGGGTGCGGGTGGCCTCGTCCCGGGTGGTGATCAGGTCGCGCAGCGTACGGTCCTCGTGCGCGGCGACCTGCTCCAGCGCGGCGGCCCGGTCCATGAAGCCCTCCGGGCTGCTGCTGCCGAGCAGCGCCCCGGCGGTCCCCAGACGGCCGTTGCGGTACGCCACGGCGGCGATCTCGCCGACCTTGGCGTCGCGTACGGCCAGCTCGGCGCCGACCGTCTTGAGTTGTTCGTTCAGCTGCTTCTGGCGGCTCACCGACCGGTTCAGCGCGGCTTTCGCCTCCAGCCAGCCCTTGCTGGCCGCGTCGAGCTGGGCACGCAGTTCGGGCGTGCCACCCTCGTCGTCGCCGGGCGCTGCGGCGAGCAGGCCGGTCACCGGCGCCGCCGAGGCGGGGGAGACCGGAACGGTCGCGACGCCGAGGGTCAGCGTCGCGACGAGCAGGGCCGCCAACCGGGCGGCCGTCCGTCGTACAGGTGCCACTGGGGGCATTCACACGTCCTTCCGTCAACGCCGACCGGGTTAGCTGACGGGTTCGGGACGGAAGATCCCTACCGCTGACGCGGATGCACCCCACGTACGTGGTTCCCCGGCTCGTCCCTGCGGACGATTAGGCGACGGCCGCCCCACCGGGGCCGGGTGGCGCCCGCGGGTGCGGCCGCGACCGAGACTACCGGCGCTGCCCGGGCGCGGCTCCGTGGAGCAGTGCCACTAGGCGGGGCAAAACCGGCATAAGACTACATTAGCCACAGTGATTTAAGTGTGTCCTAATCACCACTCGGTCTGTCCGCACACTCCGGCCGACGCTCCGGGTTCGACCTGCAACGTGGCGTGATCGATGGAGAAGTCCTCGTGCAGGGCGGCCCGCGCGGCGGCCAGCACCACGCCCGGGTCCACGCCCGGATCGGTGGTCAGGTGCGCCGAGGCCACCTCCATGCCCGAGGTGAGCGTCCAGACGTGCAGGTCGTGCACCTCGGCCACGCCCGGTACGGCGGCCAGCCGGTCGTGCACGGCGGTGACCTGCAGGTGCTCCGGCGCGGCCTGCACCAGGATGCGCAGCGCGGCCCGGCCGAGCCGCCAGGTGCGCGGCAGGATGAACACGCCGATGCCGACGGCGACCAGCGGGTCCGCCCACCACCAGTCGGTGACCGTGATGATCAACGCGGCGGCGATCACGCCGAGCGAGCCGAGCAGGTCGCCGAGCACCTCCAGGTACGCCCCGCGCAGGTTGATGCTCTCCTTCGACCCGGCGCGCAGCAGCGCGAACGCGACGATGTTGGCGAGCAGGCCGAGCACCGCCACCACGAGCATCGGGCCGGCCAGCACCTCCGGCGGCTCGCCGAACCGGCGTACCGCCTCGACCAGGACGTAGATGGCGACGGCGCCGAGCAGCACGGCGTTGGCGAGGGCGGCGAGCACCTCCAGCCGGTAGAGCCCGAACGTGCGCTGCGGGTCGGTGCCGGCGCGGCGGGTCGCGGTGATCGCCGCGAGGGCCATGCCGATGCCGAGGACGTCGGTGAACATGTGCCCGGCGTCGGAGAGCAGCGCCAGCGAGCCGGTCGTGAAGGCGGCCACCGCCTCGACCACCATCAGGGCGGCGAGCAGCGCGAAGGCGGCCCAGAGGCGGCCCCGGTGGCGGTGCGCCGCGTTGGTCACCGCGCCGCTGTGGTCATGACCTGCGCCCACGCCAACACCCTTCCTGCCCCGTACCGGCCAGGCCCAATGTATGTTCACATCGCTATGTATGCAACTGAACGATGGGTGACAGCCGGGTCACGGTCGGGTGTCCGTCAGGAGGGGTCGAGCGTGGTGAGACGCTGGGTGGCCCGGGACAGCGCCACGTAGAGCGTGCGGACACCCGAGCCGGGGTCGGCCCGGATCTCGCTCGGCGCCACCAGCACCACGCCGTCGTACTCCATGCCCTTGGCCTGGAGGCTGGTCACCACCTGGAGGCGGCCCGCGCCGAGCCCGCCCAGCCAGCCGGCCACCTCGTCCCGGCGCGGCACCGGCGTGATCACGCCGACGGTGCCCTCCACCTGCGCGAGCAGCGCCTCGGCCGCCTCGACGGTGGCCGCCGGCAGGTCGGCGGCGGGCACCGTGCGCTCGACCGGCGGCACGCCGGTGGACCGCACCGCGTCGGGCAGCGGCAGGTCCGGGTAGAGCCGGCGGATCTCCGCCGCCGCCACCGCGAAGATCTCCGCCGAGTTGCGGTAGTTGGTGGTCAGCTCGTAGCGGTGCCGCTTGCGCCGGCCCAGCGCCTGGTCCCGGGCCCGGTCCAGCTCCTGCGGGTCGCCGGTCCAGGCGGTCTGCGCCGGGTCGCCGACCACCGTCCAGGACGCCAGCCGCCCGCGCCGGCCGACCATCCGCCACTGCATCGGCGAGACGTCCTGCGACTCGTCCACCACCACGTGCGCGTAGTCGCGGTAGTCGTCCGGACGCTCCCGCGCCGCCGCGCGGGCGGCGCGCTGCCGATCGGCGTACGTGCTCAGCTCGCGCACGCCACCGGCGAGCTGGTACGGGTCGCGCTTGGGGCGGGCCCGCCGCACCGGCTTGCCGAGCAGCGCGTCCAGCTCGTCCAGCAGCGCGATGTCGGCCACCGTCAGCCCTTCGGTCGCGAGGCTCCGGTACGCGTCGCCGAGCAGCCGGATCTCCGCCGAGGAGAGGATCCCACCGGCGTAGCGGCGCAGCCGGTCCGGGCGGGCCAGCCAGTCCAGCACGTGCCTCGGGTGCAGCCGGGGCCACCAGGCCTTGAGGAACTCGCGGAACTCCGGCCGCTCGATGATCTCGTCCTCGAACGCGGGCTGCTCCGGCAGCCGGCCCACCCGCAGCGTGCGGGCCTGCGTGTAGAGCGCGGCGAGCACCGCGTCGAACGCCGCCCGGCGTACCTCGTTGCGGCGCGCCCCACGGGCCAGCGTCCGGTCCCGGATCGCGTCCAGCGCGGGGCGTTCCAGGCGCAGCAGCTCGCCCCGGTAGAGCAGGCGCAGCTCGGCGGGGGAGTCCGGCACCGCGTCGCGTACCGCGCGTTCCAGCACCCGGCGCATCCGCAGCGAACCCTTCACCGCCGCCACGTCCGGCGGATCGGTCCGGGACGCGGACAGGCCGGGGAACAGCGAGCCCAGCGAGTGCAGCGTGGCGGTCTCCTCGCCCAGCGACGGCAGCACCGAGGCGATGTACTCGACGAACACACCGGACGGGCCGACCACCAGGATGCCGCCGCCGGCGTACCGGGCCCGGTCGGAGTAGAGCAGGTACGCGGCCCGGTGCAGCGCCACCGCCGTCTTCCCGGTACCGGGGCCGCCGGAGACGATCGTGACGCCGTTGCCGGGGGAACGGATCGCCTCGTCCTGCTCGCGCTGGATGGTGGCGACGATGTCGCGCATGCCCCGGCCGGTGGCCCGGGACAGCGTGGCCAGCAGCGCCCCGTCACCGACCACCGCCATGTCCGGCGGCGCGGCCTCCGGGTCCAGCAGGTCGTCCTCGATCCGGGTGACCTTCTCGGACGCGGACTGGATCGTGCGCCGGCGCACCACACCGCGCGGCTCGGCGGGCGTGGCCTGGTAGAACGCGGCGGCGGCGGGTGCCCGCCAGTCCACCACCAGCGTCTCCGCGTCCACGCCCCGCACGCCGAGACGGCCGACGTGCAGCACCTGCCCGGTACGCAGGTCCAGCCGGCCGAACACCAGCCCCTCGTGCTCGGCGTCCAGCACGTGCCGGCGCTGGGCGGCGTGGAAGACCATCGCGTCCCGCTCGACCAGCGCGCCGAAGTTGCCGACCCGGGCCAGCCGGTAGCCCTCCCGCTCGGCGTCGGCCGCCGACCGGCGCAGTTCGGCCAGCCGGGCGTACACCCGGTCGAGGTGGCGCTGCTCGGCGGCGATCTCCCGGTCCAGCGTGGTCTGGTCGGTCAACGCGGATGCTCCTGTGTTCGGAGGGCACGACGGGCTGAATGAGGGTACGGTCCGCCGGCAACCGCCACGCCGGGGCATGCCGCGCACGTGGCGTACGTCAGTACCGCTCGCGAGCGGGAGACGCTCAGAGGCGGGTCGCCGGCCGGCCGGCCAGGACCCGGTCCAGCACGCCGGCGAGGGCTGCGTTCACCTCGTCGGGGCGCTCCATCATGAGCATGTGCCCGGCACCCGGGCAGACGGTCAGCTCCGTGGTGGGCAGCGCCGCAGCGATCGACTCGGCGCAGGGCGGCGGGGTGAGCCGGTCCCGGTCCCCGACCAGCGCGGCGGCCGGCAGCCCGCCGAGCGCGGCGAGCGTCTCCAGCCGGTGCTGGGCGCCGATCGAGGCGCGGAAACCGCCGATCGAGCGCAGCGTGGCCCGGGCCACCGCTGAGGTGACCAGCCGGATGTCGGCCGGGTCGCAGCGGTCGCCGAACAGCATCCAGCGGATGCTCGGGCGCAGCGCGCGCAGCAGCGCGTGCGGGGGCCGCCAGCCGCCGCAGCGGGCCAGCACCCCGGCGCCTGTGGTCTCGGCCAGGCGGATCAGCCGGGTGATCCGGGGGGAGAGGCCGTACGCGGTGTGCGTGTGCCCCTCGGCGGTGGTGGAGACGAAGACCAGCCCGGCGGTACGCGCGGCGAACCGGTCGGGGTGCCGGTGGGCGTACTCCATCACCGTCATCCCGCCCATCGAGTGCCCGACCAGGACGATCGGACCGGACGGGACGATCTCGTCGATCACCGCCGCCAGGTCGTCACCGAGCTGCGCGAGGGTGGCGTCGCGCAGCGCCAGGCAGCTCGACCGGCCGTGGCCGCGCGCGTCGTACGTGACCAGGCGGACCCGGCCGCCGAAGCGTTCCCGCAGCTCGGCGACCTGACGGTGCCAGCTGCGCCCGTCCAGCGTCCAGCCGTGCAGCAGGACGGCGGTGACCTCGGCGTCGACCGGCCCGGTGACGCTGACGTGCAGGCGTACGTCGTCGGGGAGCCGCAGTTCCAGGTCCGGCATCGTCCACCTCCCGGGCCCGCCGATGTGTGTCCACCGGATGACCCGGCGGTGACACCGGCGTTACCCGCCATGAGACCACGGCAACCGGCCCGGAGAGAAGATTCCCGTCCGGCCCCACGAGGTCGGATCGGTGACCAGGCTGGGAGGCATGCCGTCCACCAGCCCGCGCGCCGCGCTGGCCGAGCTGCTCTCCGGCAACCGCCGTTTCGTCAGCGGGCAGCCGGTGCACGGGCACGACGTCACCGCCGCCGCGGCGGTGGCCTCCGGCGACCAGCAGCCGTACGCGGTGGTGCTGGGCTGTATCGACTCCCGGGTGCCGTTGGAGGCGATCTTCGACCAGACGTTCGGTTCGATCTGCGTGATCCGTACCGGCGGGCACGTGCTGGACCGGGCCGTCCGGGGCTCGATCGAGTACGTGGTGGAGCAACTGGGCGTACGCCTGGTGATGGTGCTGGGCCACGAGCGCTGCGGCGCGGTCGGCTCGACCGTCGAGGCGCTGCGCACCGGACGCCGGCCCGGCGGGGACCTGGCGTACGTGGTGGACCGGATCGCCCCGGCGGTCACCGACGTCGGGGTGGACGACCCGGACGCGCATCCGCTGGCGATCCGCCGCCACGTCCGGCGCACGGTGGCGGCGTTGCGCCGCGACGACCGGCTGGCCGGGCCGGTGGACGCAGGTGAGCTGGCAGTGGAGGGCGCGCTCTACGACCTGGCCACGGGCGAGGTGACGCTGTTGCCGCAGGAGCAGACGCGAAACCGCCCGCCGGGGTGATCCCGGCGGGCGGTCGCGGTGGTGCGGGTGAGAGCGCTCAGCCCTCGAAGACGCCGGCCTCGACGAGGCGCTTCTCGGTGGCGTCCCAGCCGTGGTCCGGGTAGGACGCGGCCAGGCCGTTGATCTCGGCGCGGATCTTGGCGGCGTGGCCGGCGGCGGCCAGCACGCGGATCTCCTCGACGAAGGCGTCGGAGTCGGTGCGCAGGTGCGCGGTCTTGCCGTTGGTCAGGTTGCGCACGTAGGCGTGCTTGCCGCCGTTGAGCGGGATCAGGTACTTGAACTCGCCTAGCACGCTGAGGGCGCCACCCTGGCCAGCCTGGCCGGCCCGGACGGACGCGCGCGCGGTCTTAGAGGTGTTGCTCGCCACGGAGGTACTCCTTGCAGACGTACGGTGGGGACGGAAGCCGTCCGGGGGCTGTATGCGGATGACGCCCGGGTGGGCGTCGGCCCGCGAAGATGTACGGCGGCACAGAACCGCCCAGAGAACTGTACACGACCACGACACCTGGCTGGTCGTCGCGGCGTCAGAGGGCACAACCAGCTCCACCACCCGGGTATTTCCCGCTCCGGGGCCCGGCGAATTTTCCGATTCGCTGGCGCACCACCAGTCACACGGGTCATCATGTGTGCCAGGTACCACTCGGTAGGACGAGGTCGTAGGGGAAGACGCACCTCGGCTCATCGGGAGGTCACCGTGCCAACGCGTGGCGTCGTATACGTCCACTCGACCCCGCTCGCCGTGTGCTCGCACGTCGAGTGGGCGATCGCGCGCGTCCTCGCCGCGCCGGTCAACCTGCACTGGACGGCGCAGCCCGCCGACCCGGGCGCCCGTCGCGCCGAGTGCGGCTGGACCGGCAGCCCGGGGACCGGCGCGGAGCTGGCCGCTGCCCTCCGGCAGTGGCCCATGATCCGTTTCGAGGTCACCGAGGAACCCAGTCCCGGCGTCGACGGCGAGCGCTTCATGTACGTACCGGGCCGCGGCCTGTTCCGCGCCGCTGTCGGCGCGGCCGGCGACATCCAGCTCGGCGAGGACCGGCTCCGCAGCCTGATGGCCGCCGCACGCAGCCCGGAGGCGCTGGCCCACGCCCTGGACAAGGCGCTCGGCACCGCCTGGGACGCCGAACTGGAGCCCTACCGGTACGCCGGGGACGGTGCGCCGGTGACGCTGCTCACCCGGGTCGGGTGACGGCGGCCGAGTTGCCCCGATACGGTGGGCCGCGTGTCGATTTCCCCGCGGCGCTCCGCCGTCGCGCTCGCCGCACTGACCGCGCTGCTCGTCTCCGGGTGCTCGGACGGGCCGGACCGGCCCCGACCTGCCCCGACGAGCCCGGCGCCGTCGTCCGCAGCGCCCGCGCCGAGTGACCCGCCGGCCGCCGATCCAGCCGCCCGCGCGGCCGCGCTCGTCGGCACGCTGAGCGACGAGGACCTGGTCGGGCAGGTGCTGATGCCGTACGCGTACGGCAGCTCGGCCACCGAGGTGTCGGCCGGGTCGGCCGCCGGGAACCGGGCGCTGGCAGGGGTCGACACCCCCGCCGAGATGGTGGCGAAGTACCGGCTCGGCGGGCTGATCCTGGTCGGCTTCAGCGCCGACGACCCGACCTCGGGCAACCAGGCCACCACGAACGTGGACAACCCCAAGCAGGTCCGTGCGCTCACCGACGGACTGCGCGCCGCCGCCGGCAAGCTGCCCGCGGGTGCCGCGCCCTTCCTGATCGGCACCGACCAGGAGTACGGCGTGGTCACCCGGATCACCGACGGGGTGACGCTGCTGCCCAGCCCGCTCGCCGCCGGCGCCGCCGGGAACCCGGCGCTGACCGAGGCCGCCTGGCGGGCCGCCGGGGCAGAGCTGGCCGCCATGGGCGTCAACCTCGACTTCGCGCCGGTCGCCGACGTGCTGGCGACCCGCAGCGCGGTGATCGGCTCCCGGTCCTTCGGCGCCGACCCGGCGACCGCGTCCCCCCAGGTGGCGGGTGCGGTACGCGGCCTGCAGGCCGAGGGCGTCGGTGCCGCGGTCAAGCACTTCCCCGGGCACGGCCTGAGCGCCGAGGACTCGCACACCGAACTGCCGGTGATCAAGCAGTCCCGCGCCGAGCTGGACCGCCTCGCGTTCCCGCCGTTCCGGGCCGGCATCGGCGCCGGGGCCATGGCGGTGATGTCGGCCCACCTGGACGTCAAGGCAGTCGACCCGGGCACCCCTGCCACGTTCTCCCGCAAGCTGCTCACCGACGTGCTGCGCGGCCAGCTCGGCTTCCAGGGCGTGGTGATCACCGACGGGATGAACATGGCCCCGGCGAAGAAGTGGTCGCCGGGCGAGGCCGCCGTACGCGCGCTCAACGCCGGCAACGATCTCATCCTGATGACCCCGAACGTCACCCAGGCGTACGACGGGCTGCGCGCCGCGCTCAAGGACGGCTCGCTGCCCCGCGCCCGCCTGGTCGAGGCGGTCACCCGGGTGCTGACCATGAAGTTCCGGCTGGCCGGGCGGGACGCGCCCGCGCTGTCCACGCTCGACGGCGCAGCCCACCGCAAGGCCGCCGACGACCTGGCCACCGCCGCCGTGACTGTGCTGCGCGGCAAGTGCGGCGGGGCGGTGACCGGCCCGGTGAGCGTGACCTCCTCCGGCGGCCGGGAGCGCACCCGCAAGCTGCTGACCGAGGCGCTCACCGCGGCCGGGGTCAAGGTGGTGCCCTCCGGCGGCACGGTGGTGCACCTGGTCGGTTACGGCGACGGCGCGAAGGACCTGAGCGCCGGCGCCGCCGTGACGGTGGCGATGGACACGCCGTACGTGCTGTCCGGGGCGAAGTCCCCGACGCTGATGGCGACCTACTCCTCCACCCGGGCCTCGATGACCGGGCTCGCCGCGGTGCTCGCCGGCAAGGCCCGCCCGGCCGGCCGCTCCCCGGTGCCGGTCTCCGGCCTGCCGGCCACCACCTGCCGCACCTGACCCGGCCGCCCGCCCGGATCGCGCCGAAACCCGGATGCGTCCGGGCGGCCCCGGCTGGCAGGGTGGCGCCCATGGGAGAGGCAGCACAGGGTTTCCGCTACGTCGAGCGCGCCGACGGCACGGTGGTCATCACGCATCACGGCCGGGTCGCCGGCACGCTGCGCGGCGGCCGGGCCGCGCAGTTCCTGGCCGAGGTCGGCGACGACCCGCAGCTGGCCATGGCCCGGTGGACCGGCAACTACCGGCGCGGCAACGAGCGGACCGCCCGGCAGCACCCCCGCAACCGCGGCTGAGGTGTAAGGAAGGGCCCCCTCTTAACGCCTGCGGTAGAGGAAGGGCCCCTTCTTAACAGTTACTGTTAAGAAGGGGCCCTTCCTTACCTCAGGGCGGAACCTCAGGGGCGGGTGAAGACCAGCGCCACGTTGTGCCCGCCGAAGCCGAACGCGTTGTTCAGCGCCGCCGGGATCTCCATGTGACGTGCCTTGTGCGCCGCGACGTCCAGGGTCAGGCCCTCGTCCGGGTCGTCCAGGTTGATCGTCGGCGGGATCACGCCGTCCCGGATGGCCAGGATGGTGGCGATCGACTCCAGCGCGCCGGCCGCACCGAGCAGGTGCCCGGTCATCGACTTCGTGGCGGTGAGCACCGGGTGGTCGCCGACCGCCTGACGCAGCGCGCCGATCTCCAGCATGTCCCCGACCGGGGTGGAGGTGGCGTGCGCGTTGACGTGCACGATGTCGGTACGGGCCACGTCCGCGTCGGCGACCGCCCGGGCGATGGCCCGGATGGCGCCCTCACCCTCGGCGTGCGGCTGCACGATGTCGTACGCGTCCGAGGTGATCCCCGCGCCGGCCAGGCGCGCGTACACCCGGGCGCCCCGGGCGGCGGCGTGGTCGGCGCGCTCCAGGATCACCACGCCCGCGCCCTCACCGAGCACGAAGCCGTCGCGACCCGAGTCCCACGGCCGGGAGGCCCGCTCCGGCTCGTCGTTGCGGGTCGACATGGCCCGCATCGAGCTGAAGCCGGCGATCGGCAGCGGGTGGATGACCGCCTCGGTGCCGCCGGCCACCACCACGTCGGCCCGGCCGGCGCGGATGATGTCCAGCCCCAGCGCGATCGCCTCCGCGCCGGTCGCGCAGGCGCTGGCCACGGTGTGCACCCCGGCCTTGGCGCCCAGCTCCAGACCGACCCAGGCGGCCGGGCCGTTCGGCATCAGCATCGGGATGGTGTGCGGGGAGACCCGCCGCGGTCCGGACGCCTCCAGGATGTCGTCCTGGGCGAGCAGGGTGGTGGCGCCGCCGATGCCCGAGCCGACGCTCACCGCCAGGCGCTCCGGGTCCGGCCCGGCCTCGTCCAGACCGGCGTCTGCCCACGCCTGCTTGGCGGCGATGATGGCGATCGCCTCCGAGCGGTCCAGCCGGCGCAGCTTCACCCGGTCCAGCACCTCGGACGGGTCGACCGCCAGTTCGGCGGCGATCCGGACGGGCAGTTGCGCGGCCCACTCCTGGGTGAGCGCACCCACCCCGGAGCGGCCGGCGAGCATGGCGTCCCAGGTCGACGCGACGTCCCCGCCGAGCGGGGTCGTCGCGCCGAGCCCGGTGACGACGACGTCGGGACGACTCATGATCAGGACTGCGCCTCGATGTAGCTGACCGCGTCCCCGACGGTCTTGAGGTTCTGCACCTCGTTGTCCGGGATCTTGACGCCGAACTTCTCCTCGGCCGCCACCACGACCTCGACCATGGAGAGCGAGTCGACGTCGAGGTCGTCGGTGAAGGACTTCCCCTCGGCCACGTCGTCCGGGTTCACCCCGGCAACCTCTTCGAGGATCTCGGCGAGGCCGGCGGTGATCTCGTCACGGGTCATTGCGGTTGGTTCCTCTCATCGGGGGTTACCGGTGACCGGCGTCGCCGGTCACACACCTCGGCGCGTTCGCGCCCGAGGGGGTCTCAGGGGCAGCGCACGACCTGACCGGCGTAGGTCAGGCCGCCGCCGAAACCGAACAGCAGCACCGGGGCGCCCGAGGGCACCTCCCGCCGCTCGACCAGCTTCGACAGGGCCAGCGGGATGCTCGCCGCCGACGTGTTGCCGGACTCGACGATGTCCTTGGCGATGATCGCGTCCGGGATGTTCAGCCGCTTGGCGATGCCGTCGATGATCCGGGCGTTGGCCTGGTGCGGCACGAACGCGGCCAGCTCCGACGGGTCCACCCCGGCGCGCTCGCACGCCTGGAGCGCGAGCGGGGCCAGCGCGGTGGTGGCCCACCGGAACACCGACTGCCCCTCCTGGGTGATGTACGGCTGCCAGCCCTCGATCCGGACCGCGTCGCTCTTCTCCGGCGCGGAGCCCCAGACCACCGGCCCGATCCCGGCCGGCTCGTCGTCGGCGGTCGCGCTGACCACCGCCGCCCCGGCGCCGTCGGCGAAGATGATGCAGGTCGAGCGGTCGGTCCAGTCGGTGAAGTCGGAGAGCTTCTCCGCGCCGATGACGATCGCGTTGCGCGCCGCGCCGGCCCGGATCGCGTGGTCCACGGTGCCCAGCGCGTACGCGAATCCGGAGCAGGCGGTGTTGAGGTCGTACGCCCCGGGCGCGTTGATGCCCAGCTTGGCCGCGACCCGGCAGGCCACGTTGGGGCTGCGGTCCACGGACGTGCAGGTCGCCACCACGACCAGGTCGATGTCGGCGGCGGTCAGCCCGGCGTTGGCGAGCGCCTTGCCGGCGGCGGCGGTGGCCATGTCGGCCACCGTCTCGTCGCCCGCGATCCGCCGGGTGACGATGCCGACCCGGTCCCGGATCCACTCGTCGTTGGTGTCGACCATCTGGGCGATCTCGTCGTTCGTGACGACGCGGGAGGGCTGGTAGTGCCCCATCGCGACGATCCGGCTGCCGGCCATTTAGTGCGTTCCTCCGATACGGACGAGGGGCTGGCCCGGTGCGACCGGGTCGTCGTGGTGTGCGAGCCACTCGACGAGCGGCCCGTTGTCGTGCGCGGTCACCTCGACCGGCCCCCGGCCCGTGGTGACGTGGCCGAGGACCTGTCCGGCGTGTACCCCGGCACCCTCGGCCGGTCCGGCCGACAGGTCGAGGCGGCCGGCGGCGGGGGAGACGACCACCCGGAACGACGGCGCGGTCGGCCGGGCGGCGGGACTGGCGTGCCGGGCGATCAGGCGGCGCGCGGCGGGCAGGTCGGCCGGCGTGTTCAGGGTGACGATCTCGGGCGCGCCCTCGCCCTTGAGCTCCCGCTTGACCAGCCCGGCCAGGGTGCCGGCCGGCGGCAGCTCGATCACGCCGGTGACGCCGAGGTCGGCCAGCGTACGCGTGCACAGGTCCCAGCGGACCGGAGCGGTCACCTGCCGGACGAGCCGGCGTACCGTCTCGGGGCCGTGCCCGACCGGTGCGCCGTCGAGGTTGGACAGCAGGATCCGGGCCGGGGCGGAGGCCGGGACACCGGCGGCGACCGCGGCGAGCGCGGTCTCGGCCGGCGCCATGTACGGCGTGTGGAACGCGCCCGCCACCTGGAGCCGGATGACCCGGGTGCGGGTCGGCGGCTCGGCGGCGAGCCTGTCCAGCGCGTCGACAGCGCCGGCGGCCACGATCTGACCGGCGCCGTTGCGGTTGGCCGGGTGCAGCCCGTGCGCCGTCAGCGCGGCGAGCACCTCGTCCGGGTCGCCGCCGAGCACGGCGGCCATCCCGGTCGGCTCCAGCGCGCAGGCGGCGGCCATCTCCCGCCCGCGTACGCCGGCGAGCGTCACGGCGGCCTCGGCCGGCAGCACCCCGGCCAGCGCGGCGGCGCCCAGCTCGCCGACGCTGTGCCCGGCGACCAGCCCGACGTCGTGCATCGGCAGGTGCTCGGCGGCGAGCAGCGCGGCGGCGACCAGCAGCGGCTGGGTACGGGCGGTGTCCTTGATCTCGTCCGCGTCCGCCCGGGTGCCCAGGTGGATCAGGTCCACCCCGGCCAGCGCCGACCACCAGCGCAGACGCGCCTCGGCGCCGGGGAGGTCGAGCCACGGCGCGAGGAAGCCGGGCTTCTGCGAACCCTGTCCGGGAGAGAGTACGGCGAGCACGTGTACGACTCTGACGGATACCGGCGTGCCGCGCTGTAACGTACGGCACCAAACCGCACTAGAACCTTTAGAGGAATCCTACAAAGATTGTCGGCGATCATCGCCGGTCGGAGACCGTCGGCACCACCGGGTCGAGGCGTCCCACTGTCAGCGCGACCTGCAACGCGAACGCGTCGCGCGGGGCCAGCGGCGAGAATCCGGTCACCTCGGCGATCCGCTTCAGCCGGTAGCGCACGGTGTTCGGGTGCACGAACAGCGCCCGGGCCGCGCTCTCCAGCGTGCCGCCGGCGGCGAAGAACGCGTCGAGCGTCTCCAGCAGTTCGCCGCCGGAGCGGGCCAGTGCCGCGTACACGTCGTGGCGCAACCGGCGGCGGGCCTCGGTGTCACCGGCCAGCGCGCGTTCCGGAAGCAGCTCGTCGGCGGCGACCGGGCACGGCGCGGTCGGCCAGGCCGGCGCGGCCCGGAACCCGGCCAGCGCGGCCCGCGCCGACTCGGTGGCCTCGTCCAGGCTGGGCACCGCCGGCCCGACCACCACCGGCCCCTCACCGAAGGCGGTACGCAGCTTCTCCGTGGCCGCCACCGGATCGGCAGCCCCGCCCAGCACGATGACCAGGCGGTCGCCGTGCACGCCGCCGATCACCTCGACGCCGATCCGCCGGGCCTGCCGGTAGACGGTGTGCAGCACGGCTGCCACCTCGCCGCCGGGGGAGCGGCCCACCGCAACCGCCACCGGCGGCGCGTCCGTCCAGCCCAGCGCGGCGGCGCGGCTGGCCAGCACGTCCGGGGAGTCGCCCCGCAGCAGCGCGTCGACCAGCAGCGCCTGCAACCGGGCGTCCCAGGACCCGCGGCTCTCGGCGGCCCGGGCGTAGACCCGTGCGGCGGCGAACGCGATCTCCCGGGAGAAGCGCAGCACCGCCTCCCGCAGCGACTGCTCCTCGCCCGGTACGGCCAGCTCCGACACCTGCTCCTCGACCACGTCGATGGTCACCTTGATCAGCGCCACGGTCTGCTGGAGGCTGATCGAGCGGGCCAGCGCCTGCGGTGCGGCGGCGAAGACCTCGTCCGACACCTCCTGGGTGCGGTCGGTCGCGCCGCCGCCCTGGCGCAGCCACAGCACCAGCGAGCGCACGCCGGCCTGGGCGACGAGCATGACCCAGGAGCGCTGGTCGGCGGGCAGCTCACGGAACCACGGCAGCGTCTCGTCCATCCGCGCCACGCTGGCGGTGGCCAGGCCGCCCGCCGCCCGCTCGATGCGACGCAGCGTCGCCGACGTCTCCGTTCCGCCCGGTTCGCTCACCGCACCAGCCTGACACGGCGTGACCAGCGGATCCACTTCGAGGTGACGCCCTCACCGCGGCGTGACGATCTCCACCGGTACGCGCTGACGATCTCGTCCGGCCGGGCCAGTACGGTGTCAGGGCACGCCGGGCCAGACTCCGGCCGGGCGGGCGAGGGCGACGCGTGAGGGGGCCGGGGATGGCGCAGGGGGAGGCCGAGCACGGTTGCGCCCAGGGTGAGGCCTGCCGGCGGGGTCACGACCAGCCGGCGACTGCCACGCACCCGCGCCGGCCGTGCCTGAACCACCAGGGGGAGCAGCCGGCCGGCCGGGTGCCGGAGCGTGCCGAGGACGAGCCGGGCGTGCCCCGGCAGCGGGCGGCGGAGCCGGCGCACCTGACCGACGACGAGCCGGCCGACCGGAGCTGCCGCAGCGACCTGTCGGGCTGGGCGGGAGCCCACCGTCACGGCGCGGTACGCCCGCGCAACCGCACCACACGCCGGGAGCGCCCGCCGCGCCGCTGGTGCTGACGCGCCGCCTGCCGGGCTGACCGGGTGCGGCCCGGGCTCAGCGGGTGCGGCCGGGCTCAGCGGGTGCGGCGGCGGACCAGCAGCGCGATGCCGGCCAGCCCGGCGGTGATGACGAGCACGATGCCCACGTTGAGCAGCAGCAGCCGCTGGAGCTCGCCGAGCGCGGTGTCGATGTTCTGCACCGGGTCGAGCGCCTCCTCCGGAAGCACCCGCTCGCCGCCGCCGACGCCTCCAGCGAGCGTGTCGAACTGCGCCGGCATCGGCACGCCGACCGAGCGCAGCGTCTCGGGCATGTTGAGCCGCCCGAAGAACCAGCCGGCCCGGGTGCTGCTCAGGTCCGGCTGCTTGCCCGGCCGGTAGATCCGGGGACCGCCCTTGGCCAGCGGGAACAGGTCGTAGGTGCGCTGCGGGCCGGCGGCGGCGAGCACCACCACCGTGTACTTCGGACCGAGATCCTTCGCGGCCGGGCCGCGCAGCTGGCCGGTCGTGCCCAGCCACTTGACCTGGTCGATCACCAGGTTGACCTCGTTCGGGCTGGTGTCGGCGCGCAGTTTCAGCGGCGCGTCGAGCCGCTCGCCGCTGATGTCGACACCGGTGGGGGCCGGCTTCGGCTTGGGCGCCGCCTGGGCCGCCGCGGTGCCGGTCAGGGCCAGCGTGCACGCCAGGGCCGCCACGCTCCCGGTCACGGCGACCAGCAGCCGTTTCACCCTTCGGATCATCGCCGCCTCCTCGCCCCGTTCGATGGCTGGCTTCCGCTGCAGGTCACACTGGACCGGTGTCCACCACAAAGACTCCGCAGAACGGCGCTCGGTTGCAGCTGGTGGAAGAGTATTTGGAACTATCTGCGAGCTGAGACCGACCAATGAGCGGTCGATGATCATCGGCCGGATCCTACCCGGACGGAGGGAACCATGGGGGGCAGGGTCGCCCGTGTGGCGCGTACCTGGGCGGTGGTGCTCGGGGTGGTCGCGGCGTTCGCGCTGCTGCCGGCCGCGCCCGCCGCCGCGCACAACTCGCTGACCGGCAGTGATCCGCGCGACGGGGCCCGGCTGGCCGCCGCACCGGAGCGGATCGAGCTGCGGTTCCTCGCCACGCCGAAGGAGGCGACGACCGAGGTCACAGTCACCGGCCCGGACAACGTGGCCGCTACCGGCGGCGCGCCGACGTTCTCCGGCAAGCGCGTGATCGTGCCGTTCCGGCCGGGCGCGGCCGGCCTCTACATCGTGACCTACCGGCTGGCCTCCGACGACGGCCACCCGATCAAGGGGGAGGTCCGGTTCACCCTGACCACCGGCACCCCGGCCGAGTCGCCGTCGGCGACGGTGCCGCCCACCAGCGCCGCCCCCGCCACTTCCGCCGCTCTGCCCACCAGCGCGGTGCCGAGCCCCACCCCGGCCGCCGCCGGGGCGGACGATGACGGGGGTACGGGCTGGCTGTGGGCGGCCGGCACGGTGGTGGTGCTCGCGGCGCTGGGCGGCGGGCTGCTGCTGCGCCGCCGGGCCACCCGCCGGTGATCGTGGCCAGTGCGCGGGACCACTCTGCGTGACACTGCCGGCGCAATGATCGCCGAAAACCTATATGCCTCTGAGTCATAATTATGACTCAGAGGCATATAGGCCAATAGAGGAACCGCTTTCTGGCCACGACACGCCCGAGCGTCGGGAACGGGCGCCGTGCCGCGGCTCAGACCAGGCGTACGCGGGCGGCGCGCAGCCGGGTCAGCGTACGGTCGCGGCCGAGCACCTCCAGCGACTCGAACAACGGCAGGCCGACGGTGCGCCCGGTGACCGCGACGCGTACCGGCGCCTGCGCCTTGCCCAGCTTCAGCCCGCGCTCCGCGCCGACCGCCTCCAGCGTGGCCTTCAGCGACTCGGCGTCCCAGGACTCCAGCGCCTCGAACGCCACGATCGCCGCGTCCAGCAGGTCGGCGGCGCCCTCCTTCATGGCCTTGGCCCATGCCGCCTCGTCGATCAGCGGGTCGGCCAGGAACAGGAAGTCGACGTTCGGCACGATCTCGCTGAGCACCGCGATCCGGGTCTGCGCCAGCGGGGCCACCGCCGCGAACGCGGCCGGGTCGAACTCGTCGGGCTGCCACGGCGGCGGGGCGATGGTCTCGGTGCCGGTGAGCCACGGCCGGCACGCCTCGACGAAGTCCTCCACCGGCAGCGCCCGGATGTAGTCGCCGTTGAACGCGCGCAGCTTCTTCTCGTCGAAGAACGCCGGGGACGGGTTCACCTCGTCCAGCCGGAACTCCTCCTCGATCACCGACCAGGGCACGATCTCCCGGTCGCCCGACGGCGCCCAGCCCAGCAGCATCAGGTAGTTGCGCATCGCGTCGGCGAGGTAGCCCTCGTCCCGGTACGCCTCCAGCGCGACCTTGTCCCGCCGCTTGGACAGCTTCTGCCGCTTCTCGTTCACCACCACCGGCACGTGCGCCCAGATCGGCGGCTTGACGCCGAGCGCGTCCCACAGCAGCTGCTGCTTCGGGGTGTTCGGCAGGTGCTCCTCGGCCCGGATCACGTGGGTGATGCCCATGCTCATGTCGTCGACCACGTTCGCCAGCAGGAACACCGGGGAGCCGTCGCCACGGGCGATGACGAAGTCCTCGATCAGCTTGTTCTCGAACGTCGGCTCGCCGCGGACCAGGTCGACCACCACTGTCTCGCCCTCGTCCGGCGTCCGGAAACGCAGTGCCCGTCCCTCGCCCGGCTCCAGGCCGCGGTCCCGGCAGAAGCCGTCGTAGCCGCGCTGCTGCGGGCCGGTACGCGCCTGCACGTCCTCGCGGGTGCAGTCGCAGTAGTAGGCCCGGCCGCCCTCGTACAGCCGCTGCGCGGCGGCCCGGTGCTCGCCCGCGTACGAGGACTGGAAGTACGGGCCCTCGTAGCTGCCCCGGGCGATGCCGATCCAGTCGAGCGCGGACAGGATGCCCTCGGTCCACTCGGGCCGGTTACGTGCCGCGTCGGTGTCCTCGATGCGCAGCACGAACACCCCGCCCTGCTGCTTGGCGAAGATCCAGTTCTGCAGCGCCGAACGGGCGCCGCCGACGTGGAACATACCGGTCGGGGAAGGGGCGAAGCGTACACGTACCGTCACGCCCCCCAGCCTACGGCGGGCCGCCACCGAGTAAGGAAGGGCCCCTTCTTAACGTCTCCGGAGGTGAAGGGGCCCCTTCTTAACACTCGCCAACACGCGCTGACACACGCGCGCGGCCGGCGGGCGTCACGGCACGGAGCGGATCTTCACGACCAGGGCGCTGCCGAGCAGGGTGACCACCGCGGTGACCGCGTACAGCGTCGGGTAGCCGCCGAGGTGCACGACGATCGGCGCGGACAGCGCCGGCCCGAGCACCTGCGGCGCCGAGTTGGCGATGTTGATCACGCCGAGGTCCTTGGCCCGGTCGGTCGCGGCGGGCAGCACCTGGGTGATCAGGGCCGCGTCCACCGACAGGTAGACGCCGTAGCCCGCGCCGAGCAGCAGCGCCGCGACGATCGCCATCGGCCAGGTGGGAGCCGCCGCCAGCAGCACCGCCGCCACCGCCATGATCAGCCCGGAGGTGATCACGAAGACCTTGCGCCGGCCGGAGCGGTCGGACATGCGCCCGGCGACCACCGCGGTGAGCATCATGCCCAGCGTGTAGAGCAGGATCAGCACCAGCAGGGAGCCCTCGGGGTCGGCCACCCGTACCCCGTCGGTGAGGAAGTAGAGCAGGTAGAGCGTGCCCAGCGCGTTTCCGGTCTGCACCAGGAACCGGGTGAACCAGGCCCAGGCGAAGTCGGGGTGGCGGCGCGGGCTGATCCACATCGAGGCGAACAGCGAGCGCAGCCGCAGCGGTGAGCGGTGCTCCCGGGGCAGGTGGTCGTCCTGGGTCAGCAGCGCGAACGGCAGCGACAGCAGCAGCACGGCGAGCGCGATCGCCGCGTACCCGGCCGCGTTTCCGGTGACCACGGCGGTGACCAGCACCGCGCCGAGCACCAGACCCAGCGCCTGCGGGATGCCCACCCAGCCGGACACGCCGCCGCGCTGCGCCACCGGCACGCGGTCCGGGATCGCGGCGGTGAGGCTGGCCAGCATCGCGTTGAAGCAGACCTGCGCTGCGACCCAGGCCACCGCCACCCCGGCGATGGTGTTCTGCCGGGCCAGCAGCACCAGGGCGAGCGCGCCGATGACCGCGCCGAGCGCGGTCCAGACGTGGCGGCGGCCGAAGTGCCGGTTGGCCAGCCGCAGCGAGGTGCGGTCGGACAGCGCCCCGGCGAGCGGGTTCGCCAGCACCGCGGCGAGCGCGCCGATGCCGGTGACCACCGCCAGCATGGCCTCCTTGTCGGCCGGGGCGATCCGTTCCACCTGCTGCGGCAGCAGCACCTGGATCGGGGTGAAGAACGCCATCCAGACGCCCAGGTTGGCCGCGAAGATCAGCGCGATCCAGCTCCGCCGTACCGGGACGGTCGGCTCGGCGAGCGCCGCCGGCAGCGAGGCCGGCGTCGGGTTCACAGTGGTCACCGCCGGACCAGATCCCGGAACCAGGTGTACGACGACTTCGGCGTCCGCCGCTGGGTGTCGAAGTCGACATGCACCAGGCCGAACCGCTTGGTGAAGCCCTCGGCCCACTCCCAGTTGTCCAGCAGCGACCAGACGAAGTACCCGGTCACCGGCACGCCCCCGGCCATCGCCTCGCGCACCGCGCGGATGTGCCCGTCCAGGTACGCGATCCGCTCCGGGTCGTGCACCCGGCCGTCGGCGTCCGGCGCGTCGTCGTACGCGCAGCCGCTCTCGGTGACCTGGATCGGCGGCAGCGCGTCGCCGTACCGCTCGTGCAGGAGGAGCAGCAGCTCGCGCAGCCCGTCCGGGGCCACCGGCCAGTCGAACGCGGTACGCGGGTAGCCGTCCAGCGGCACGATCTCGAACGGCAGCGGCGAGCCCGCTTCCGGTGCCCGGATGCCGGTCGGGTTGTAGTAGTTGACGCCGAGGACGTCGATCGGGGCGGCGATCACGTCCAGGTCGCCGTCGCGTACCACTGCGGGGTCGGGGCCGAGCGCGTCCGGGTAGCCGCGTCCGAGCAGCGGATCGGTGAACAGGCGGTTGTGCAGCGCGTCGTACGCCGCGGCGGCGGCCCGGTCCGCGTCGGTGTCGCCGGCCAGGCGCACCGGGGAGTAGTTGTTGGCGATCGCCACCGGGGACGTGCTGCGGGCGCGCAGCGCGGCGACCGCGAGGCCGTGCCCGAGGAGCTGGTGGTGGGCCACCGGGAAGGCGTCGAACAGCAGCGTGCGGCCCGGCGCGTGCTCGCCCATGCCGTGGCCGAGGCTCATGTGGATGAACGGCTCGTTGAGCGTGATCCAGAGCTTCACCCGGTCGCCGAGGCGGGCCGCGGTCAGGTCGGCGTACTCGGCGAAGCGGGCGGCGGTGTCCCGGTTGAGCCAGCCGCCGGCGTCCTCCAGCGCCTGCGGCAGGTCCCAGTGGAACAGCGTGGCGACCGGGTCCACACCGGCGGCGAGCAGTCCGTCCACCAGCCGGTCGTAGAAGTCCAGCCCGGCGGCGTTCGCCGGGCCGGTGCCGGCCGGCTGGATCCGGGGCCAGGCGATCGAGAACCGGTACGCGGACACCCCCAGCCCGGCCAGCAGCGCGGTGTCCTCGGCGTACCTGTGGTAGTGGTCGCACGCCTGGTCGCCGGTGCTGCCGTCGGCGATCCGGCCCGGGTCGTGGGCGAACGTGTCCCAGATGGACGGACCACGCCCGTCGACTGTGGTCGCACCCTCGATCTGGTACGCGGAGGTGGAGACCCCCCAGCGGAAGCCGGCGGGGAACTCGGGCATCGGCGCGGTCGTCAAGTCACCCTCCAGGAACGTGAAGCGTGCTCGCGACTCTAGGGCTCTGCGGACCGACGCGCCATAGGCCGTCATGGGTGGATGACGCAAGGGAGTTCGGCGTGTCTTTTCCGAACCCGTCCGCTTAAGTCCGATTTACACATAGAGTGCCAAATATCGCGGATGTGATTTAAGTGGGGGAAAGATACTCATGATCCTCGTGGAACGAAGCGCGCACGTGGCGGCGCCGGTGGATGTGGTCTGGGACGTCGTGCAGCGCGCCGAGCAGCTGCCGGCCTGGCTGGCGGGAGTCCGCGCGGCCGAGGTCCTGTCCGGGGAGGGATTCGGGCGGCGGCAGCTGGTCCAGGCCGGACGCGGCGCCGCGCACGAGGCCGAGGTGATCGCCTTCCAGGAGCCGACCCTGATCGGCTGGCGCGAACGCGCGAAGGGCGCCGGCGCCCGGGCCGAGGCGCGCACCGAGATCTATGTCCAGCTCACCCCGGACGAGGAGGGTGGCGGCACCGTCGTACGCCTGATCGTCGTGCGGTGGCCCGCCGGACCCGTCAAGGCGGCCCTGCTCCGGCTCGGCCTGCGCCGGGTCGGCGCCGACCTGGAGGACTCGCTGGCCCGGCTGACCGACCTGGCCGCCGTCGGCTGACCGAGCCCGTCCCGGCGTCGCCCGCGATGGTGACGGCCCGGCGTTCCCGCCAGGGACGCCGGGCCGTCGTCGTCTGTGCCCGAGGTGTTAAGAAGGGGCCCCTCCTCTACCGGAGGCGTTAAGAAGGGGCCCTTCCTTTCAGCTGTCGCCGCCGGTCTCGCCGACCGGGGCGGCGTTGACGTCGTCCAGCGCGTACTTGCGGGCCGCGTCGGCCGGCACGTGCGCCGGCACCACGCCGCGCAGCGCGAGCTGGCGCAGCGTCGCGACCGCCACCGACTCGGCGTCCACGTGGAAGTGGCGGCGCAGCGCGTGCCGGGTGTCCGACATGCCGAAGCCGTCGGTGCCGAGCGAGGTGTAGTCCCCGGGCACCCAGCGCGCGATCAGGTCCGGCACCGCGCGCATCCAGTCGCTCACAGCGACCTTCGGCCCGTCGGCGTCGGCCAGCTTCCGCGCGATGTACGGCACGCGCGGCTCCTCGCCCGGGTTGAGCAGGTTGTGCTCCTCGCACTCCACCGCGTCGCGGCGCAGCTCGGTCCAGGACGTCACCGACCACACGTCGGCGGACACGCCCCAGTCCTCGGCGAGCAGCTGCTGGGCCTTGAGCGCCCACTGCATCCCGGTGCCGGATGCGAGGATGTTCGCCTTCGGCGCGTCGTCACCGACCTGCGGCGCGGGGGAGTAGCGGTGGATGCCCTTGAGGATGCCCTCGACGTCCACGCCCTCCGGCTCGGCCGGCTGGAAGATCGGCTCGTTGTAGATGGTGAGGTAGTAGAAGATGTTCTCCTGCGCCTCGCCGTACATCCGGTGCAGGCCGTTCTCCACGATGTGCGCCAGCTCGAAGGCGAACGCCGCGTCGTAGGAGACCACCGCCGGGTTGGTGGCGGCGAGCAGCAGCGAGTGGCCGTCCTCGTGCTGGAGGCCCTCACCGTTGAGCGTGGTCCGGCCGGCTGTCGCGCCGAGCACGAAGCCCCGCGCCATCTGGTCCGCCGCCGCCCAGAACCCGTCGCCCGTGCGCTGGAAGCCGAACATCGAGTAGAAGATGTACAGCGGGATCATCGGCTCGCCGTGGGTGGCGTACGCCGTGCCCGCGGCCGTGAACGAGGCCACCGAACCGGCCTCGTTGATCCCCTCGTGCAGGATCTGGCCGGTGGTCGACTCCTTGTAGGACAGGAACAGCTCCCGGTCCACCGAGGTGTAGCGCTGGCCGTGCGGCGAGTAGATCTTCTGGGTCGGGAACAGCGAGTCCATACCGAAGGTACGGGCCTCGTCCGGGATGATCGGCACCCAGCGCTTGCCGAACTCCTTGTCCTTCATGATGTCCTTGAGCAGGCGGACGAACGCCATCGTGGTGGCGACCTTCTGCTTGCCCGACCCGCGCTTGACGTCGGAGAACCGCTCGGTGCCCGGGATGGCCAGCGTCTTGCGCGCGGTGCTGCGCGTGGGCAGGTAGCCGCCGAGCTGCTGACGCCGGTCCTTCAGGTACGCGATCTCGTCGGATTTCTCGCCCGGGGTGTAGTACGGCGGGAGGTACGGGTTCTCCTCCAGCTGCTTGTCCGGGATGTCCAGGTAGAGGCGGTCGCGGAAGAGCTTCAGGTCCTCCAGCGTCAGCTTCTTCATCTGGTGGGTGGCGTTGCGGCCCTCGAAGTGCGAGCCGAGCGTCCAGCCCTTGATCGTCTTGGCGAGGATCACCGTCGGCTGGCCGGTGTGCTCCATCGCCGCCTTGTAGGCCGCGTAGAGCTTGCGGTAGTCGTGGCCACCCCGCTTGAGGTTCCAGATCTCGTCGTCGGACAGGTGCTCGACCATCTTGCGGGTCCGCGGGTCGCGGCCGAAGAAGTGCTCCCGCACGTACGAACCGGACTCCGCCTTGTAGGTCTGGTAGTCACCGTCGGGCGTGGTGTTCATCAGGTTGACCAGCGCGCCGTCGGTGTCCGCGGCGAGCAGCGGATCCCACTCGCGGCCCCAGACCACCTTGATGACGTTCCAGCCGGCGCCCCGGAAGAACGCCTCCAGCTCCTGCATGACCTTGCCGTTGCCGCGGACCGGTCCGTCCAGGCGCTGGAGGTTGCAGTTGATCACGAAGGTGAGGTTGTCCAGCTCCTCGCGGGCGGCCACGCCGATCGCGCCGAGCGACTCGACCTCGTCCATCTCACCGTCGCCGAGGAACGCCCAGACGTGCTGCTGGGAGGTGTCCTTGATGCCGCGGTGGTGCAGGTAGCGGTTGAACCGCGCCTGGTAGATCGCGTTCAGCGGGCCGAGGCCCATCGAGACGGTGGGGAACTCCCAGAAGTCCGGCATCAGCCGCGGGTGCGGGTACGACGGGAGCCCGCCGCCGGGGTGCGACAGCTCCTGCCGGAAGCCGTCGAGCTGGCTCTCGCTGAGCCGGCCCTCCAGGAACGCCCGCGCGTACATGCCGGGGGAGGCGTGACCCTGGTAGAAGATCTGGTCGCCGCCGCCCGGGTGGTTCTTGCCCCGGAAGAAGTGGTTGAAGCCCACCTCGTAGAGGGACGCCGAGCTGGCGAACGTGGAGATGTGCCCACCGACGCCGATCTCCGGGCGCTGCGCCCGGTGCACCAGCATCGCGGCGTTCCACCTGATGTACGCCCGCAGCCGCCGCTCGACGTGCTCGTCACCCGGGAACCACGGTTCGCGCTCCGGCGGGATCGTGTTGATGTAGTCGGTGGTGGTCAGTGACGGCACCCCGACCTGCCGCTCGCGGGCCCGCTCCAGCAGGCGCAGCATGACGTACCGGGCTCGCTTTGTCCCGCGCTCGTCGATGACACCGTCGAGTGACTCGACCCATTCGCTGGTCTCTTCAGGGTCGATGTCCGGAAGCTGGCTCGGCAGACCAGCGGTGATCACCGGGCGCTTGCGTTCCGTAGCCACAGGCGTTCCCTCGGTTTCGTGTGGGATAGGTCTCTAGCGCCATCCTGCCCCCTGGTGGCGTGTGCCGTCACCTCTCCCACCCCCAGACGCGACGCTGAACACAGGTACCCATCAGTAACTTTGCGCTATCGCCGGATGCGCTATCGGCGGGCGGGGCGGTGAACCGGGCCCTGCGGCAGAATGCGCCGTATGCGCAGTGAGGTGATCACCGTCCGGACCGGCTCCCGGCCGACCGTCCGGGACATCACGAGCGAGGCCGAGCGGTTCGTGTCCGGGGCCGGCGACGGCCTGCTGCACGTCTTCGTCCCGCACGCCACCGCCGGGCTGGCGATCATCGAGACCGGTGCCGGCTCCGACGACGACCTGCTCCGGGCGCTCGACGACCTGCTCCCTACCGACGACAGGTGGCGGCACCGGCACGGCTCACCCGGACACGGCCGCGACCACGTGCTGCCGGCGTTCGTGCCGCCGTACGCGACGCTGCCGGTGCTCGGCGGGCGGCTCCAGCTCGGCACCTGGCAGTCGATCTGCCTGGTCGACACCAACGGCGACAACCCCGACCGTCAGGTGCGCTTCTCGTTCCTGGCCGGCTGACCGGCCGGCCCGGGCGCCGCGCGCCCGGCCCGGCCGCGCCGTCACGGGCGGACCGTCTCCGCCTCCACCGTCTGCCGGCCCTGGTCGACGCCGGGGGCGGCGGTGCGCACCGCGGCCGGCGGCCGGTCGTGGGTCAGGTTCAGCCCGGGTACGCGGTCCTCGATCACGAACGTGGCCCGGGTGTACGCGGGCGCGTCCGGCCGGCTCACGTACGGCAGCACGTCGAAGTCGGCGGTCAGCTCGGTCGGGGTGATAGTGGTGCGGACGTACCCCCGAAGGTTGTTCTGGAAGCGCAGGTGCGGGTTGAACGCCAGCCACGGGTGCGAGCCGGTCGGCGAGTCGGCGCCGTCCCCGGTCGAGGTGATCGACGAGCAGACCAGCTCGCTGCCGACGGTGCGCGAGGTCGGGTCGGCGTAGTCCAGCTTCAGGTCACTGGCCCAGTGCGCGTGCACGTCGCCGGTGAGCACCACCGGGTTGCGCACCCCGGCGGCCGTCCAGCCCCGGGTGATCCGGTCCCGGGATGCGACGTACCCGTCCCAGGCGTCCATGCTCGTCACCGTCAGCGGACCGGAGTTGTTGTCCCGCTGGGCGAAGAACACCTGCTGGCCGAGCAGGTCCCAGCGGGCCTCGGAACGGCGGAAGCCGTCCAGCAGCCACGCCTCCTGGGCGGCGCCGGTGATCGAGCGGGCCGGGTCGGACGCCTCGGCGCAGCTCTTGTAGCCGTCACCGCACGCCTGGTCGTCCCGGTACTGCCGGGTGTCGAGCATGTGGAAGGTGGCCAGCCGGCCCCAGCGCACCCGCCGGTAGAGCTGCATGTCGATGCCGCGCGGGATCGAGGTGCGGCGTAGCGGCATGTTCTCGTAGTAGGCCTGGAACGCCGCCGCCCGCCGTGCGGGGAACTCCGGGTCGGGCGCCTCGGGCACCTCGTCGGCCCAGTTGTTCTCCACCTCGTGGTCGTCGAAGACCACCACCCAGGGCGCGACCGCGTGCGCCGCCTGGAGGTCGGTGTCGGTCTTGTACTGGGCGTGCCGCTGCCGGTAGTTCGCCAGCGTCCGGGTCTCCGGGCCCTCGTGGTCGCGCGGGTTGCCGCCGGGGACGTTGTACGTGCCCTTGGCGTACTCGTACTGGTAGTCGCCGAGGTGCAGGATCAGCTCCGGCTCGGTCTCGGCCAGCCGCCGGTACGCGGTGAAGTAGCCGTGCTCGTACTGCGAGCAGGAGGCGAAGCCCATGGCGAGCGCGGAGGGCATCGACCACGGCGCCGGGGCGGTGCGGGTGCGCCCGGCCGGGGACGCCCAGCGTTCGGCCCGGAACCGGTAGAAGTACTCCCGTCCGGGCAGCAGGCCGTCCAGTTCGACGTGCACGCTGTGCGAAGACTCCGGCCGGGCCAGCCGTACGCCGCGGCGCACCACGTGCCGGAAGCGCTCGTCGGCGGCCACCTCCCAGGACACCGGCACGACCCGCGACGGCATGCCGCCCAGGCCGTCCTCGGCCAGCGGCTCCGGCGCCAGCCGGGTCCAGAGCACGAAGCCCTCGTGGTCCGGGTCGCCGGAGGCCACGCCGAGCGTGAACGGGTCGCGGCGCAGCGGGCCGGGCGACGCGGCGGCCGCGACCGGCAGGCCGGCTGCCGCGCCGGCGGCGCCGAGCGCCGCGCCGCTGAGCAGGATGGTACGTCGGGACAGAGCCACGGTTTTCCTCCCCGGAGTCCGGTTCGTCGACTCCCGGCAGCCTCACGGACGTCGATGGCCGTCAGGTGAAGGGCGGACGACCGGCCGGGAATTTCCGCCGAACAGCGCTTCATGATCGGCAATCGGTTGCAGGAGGTGCCTGACCGTTCGGCTGATCGAAGATCGACTCGCCCATACGATGATCGGATGGCGCAATCCACCGTTCCCACCGTCCGTGACCGGGCGGACCTGGCCGGGGAGACCGTGCGCCGGATCCTGCACGTCGCCGCCGCGTTGCGGCACCACCAGGACGAGGGGATCGCGGCGCTGGGCCTCACCCCGGCGGTCGCCCGGGCGCTGCACGAGCTGGACCCGGACCGCCCGCTCCCGGCCCGTGACCTCGCCGAGCAGCTCGGCTGCGACAGGTCCAACGTCACCGGCCTGGCCGACAAGCTGGAGCAGGCCGGGCTGGTGGAACGGCGTACCGATCCGGCCGACCGGCGGCAGAAGGCGCTCGTGGTCACCGGGCGGGGGCGGCAGGTACGCGACCGGGTCCGCCAGGTGATGTCGGACTCCCGACTCCTCGACGCCCTGAGCACCGACGAACTGGCCACACTGCGGGACCTGGTGCTCAAGGTCTCCGACGGAGGCTGTCCGCAGGAGTGTGGCCAGGTCTGAGCCACGCCGGGCGGAACGTGTCCGACTGGGCGAGGCGGGCCCGAGTCGGTAATGCTGTCCGCGTGACCACCCCGCACGATCTCGACGACCGGCTCCGAGCCGAACTGGCCGCGCTCGGGGCGCCCGACCAGCGGCGCGACCTGGCCGAACCGCTGCCCGACGGCGGTGCGTTGACCGGGGCGCAGGCGCTGGCCCTGTTCGACGCGCAGCTGACCAGCCGGCTGCTCGACCTGGCCGGGCGGTGGCTGTCGGGCTTCGGTGAGGGGTACTTCACTGTCGAGTCGGCCGGTCACGAGGGCGACGCCGCGGTGGCAGCCGCGCTGCGGCCGACCGATCCCGCGCTGCTGCACGCCCGCTCCGGCGCGTTCTACTGCCTGCGCGCGGCCCAGGCCGCCGGCGCCTTCCCCGCAGCCCCGCCGGACCTGCCGCCCGCGACCGGCGCCGACGCCCCACCCACCACCCCGGAACCGGGAAGATCTTGGAGCGAAAGCGCCCCTCCGGGGGCCGTTTCCCACCAAGATCTCGACGTTGACCCGGGGGAGACGGAGGCGGCCAGCCTCCCCGTGGGCGCCGGGATCGTCGTGGACGCGGACGGGGACGCGACTGTCGTCGTACCCGATCTGCCGCAGCCCGCGCCCGACGACGCGTTCGCGGCGGCGGCGCGCGACGTGCTGCGCGGCATCGTCGCCTCCGCCGAGGAGCCCGCGGCCGGCGGGCGGGCGAAGGTCTTCGGCCGCGCCGACCTGGCGGTCGTGCCGACCACGTCGGCCGCCGGTTCGCACCTGCCGCGCGCCGTCGGCCTGGGGCTCGCGCTGGAGCGGCTGCGCCGCGGCGCGCGGCCCGCCGACGGCGAGGCCGAGGCGGCGCCCTGGCCGGCCGACGCCGTGGTGGTCTGCGCCTTCGACGACGGCGCGGCCGACCACGCCGCGGCCACGGCCGCGCTGAACACGACCGGCTGGTACGACCACACCGGCCTGCGCATCCCGGTGCTGTTCGTCTGCGCCGACGGCGGCGCCTCCGCCGAGGGCTGGGTGGCCGCCACGCTGCGGGCCCGGCCCGGCATCAGGTACTTCGCCGCCGACGGCACGGACGTGGCCGCGACCTACCGGGTCGCGGCGGAGGCGGCGGACTGGGTACGCCGCCAGCGCCGGCCCGCCGTGCTGCACCTGAGCGCGGTCCGCCTGATGGAGCAGGGTGACGGCGACGCGGCCCGCGACCCGCTGCTGGCCACCGCGCGGCTGCTGGTGACCTCCGGGTACGCCAGTGGCGAGGAACTGCTGGCCCGCTACGACGAGCGGGGCTGGCAACTGCGCCGCGTCGCCGAGGAGGTGCTGGACGAGCCGAAGCTCGCCTCCCCGGTCGAGATCGTGCGGGAGCTGGCGCCGCGCCGGCCGGTGCGGGTGTCCCGCGCGGTCGCCGAGGCGGCGGCGCACGCGGCCGGGCCGGGCGCCGGAGCGCGGGCGGAGGCGTTCGGCGGCAAGCCGCCGGAGCTGACCGGCCCGCTCACGCTGGCGCAGAGCATCAACGCCGCGCTCGCCGACGGCATGCTCGACCACCCCGGGACGGCGGTGTTCGGCCACGACGTGGCCGCACAGGGTGGGGTGTACGGCGTGACCGAGGGGCTGCGGGACCGGTTCGGGGCGGCGCGCGTGTTCGACACGCTGCCGGACGCGACCTCGATCCTCGGGCTCGGGCTGGGCGCCGGGCTGGCCGGTCTGCTGCCGGTGCCCGAGATCCGCCACCTCACATCGCTGCACGGCGCCGAGGACCAGCTCCGCGGCGAGGCGGCCACCATGCGGTTCCTGTCCCGGGGCGAGTTCCGCAACCCGATGGTGGTGCGGGTGCCCGGCCTGGCGAGCCCGGAAGGACTCGGCGGCCACGACCGCAACGACGACTCGCTGGGGGCGCTGCGGGACGTGCCGGGGCTGGTGGTGGCCGTGCCGGCCCGGCCGGACGACGCCGCGCCGATGCTGCGGACCTGCCTGGCGGCGGCCCGGGTGGACGGCAGCGTCTGCGTGTTCGTGGAGCCGATCGCGCTCTACCACGTGCGCGACCTGTACACGGACGGTGACGACGAGTGGACCGCCGAGTACGCCGAGCCGGGCACCTGGGCGGACCGGCACGTGCCGATCGGGCGGGCTCGCGTCTACGGGATCGGCTCCGCCGAGGACCTCACCATCATCACGTTCGGTAACGGGGTGCGGATGTCGCTGCGTGCCGCCGCCACGCTGGCCGAGGAGGGCGTGGGCAGCCGGGTGGTGGACCTGCGCTGGCTGGCCCCGCTGCCGGTGGCCGACATCATCCGGGAGTCCTCGGCGACCGGCCGGGTGCTGGTGGTGGACGAGACGCGGCGAACCGGCGGGGTGGGCGAGGGCGTCCTGTCCGCGCTCGTCGACACCGGGTACGTGGGCGCTGCACGCCGCGTAGCCGCACTTGACTCGTTTGTACCATTAGGTCCGGCTGCCCGTCAGGTTCTGGTCTCCGCGGAAGCCATCACCCAGGGTGCCCGTACGCTGCTGGCACGGTAAATTCCGTTCCACCCGGTGCGCCACTTGCGCGGCGAGCCGCAACTGTGTGGACTGAGCCCGACGGTGTCACCCGACGCCACGAGCAGGGATAGATGAGGAGGCACTCGACAGTGAGCGCGACCGCTGGCCAGGCCGACGGGGTACGCAGCCTGGCGGACCGGTTCGGTATCGAGCCGGGCATGGTCGTCATGGAGATGGGCTACGACGACGACGTCGACACCGATCTCCGGGACGCCCTGACCGACCGCTGTGGGGAACTCGTCGACGAGGACACCGACGAGGTGGTCGACGCGGTTCTGGTCTGGCACCGCGACGGCGACGGTGACCTGTTCGAGCTCCTCGTCGACGCCCTCGGGCCGCTCGCGGACAACGGCGTGGTCTGGCTCCTGACCCCGAAGGCCGGCCGCGACGGTCACGTCGAGCCGAGCGAGGTCGCGGAGAGCGCGCAGACTGCCGGGCTCCAGCAGACCTCCACCATCAACGCCGGCCGCGACTGGAGCGGGGCCCGCCTCGTCATGCGTCGCGGGTCCAAGAGCAAGAAGTAGGGCGGCGCCGCACACCCGGCGACCGCGGTCGCCGGGTGTGGCAGGCTGATCATCTCCAGACCCGATCCCGAGGGAGCACGCATGCCCATCGAGGTTGGCGCCGAGGCGCCCGACTTCCTGCTCAAGGACCAGAACAACCAGGAGGTCCGGCTCTCCGACCTCCGCGGTAGCAAGACCGTGCTGCTGGTCTTCTACCCGCTCGCCTTCACCGGCATCTGCCAGGGCGAGCTGTGCGAGGTGCGGGACAACCTCAACGAGTACGTCAACGACGACGTCCAGGTGCTGACCGTCAGCGTCGACTCCGTGTACGCCCACAAGATCTGGGCCGACCGGGAGGGCTACCAGTTCCCGCTGCTGTCCGACTTCTGGCCGCACGGCGCGGTGGCGCAGGCGTACGGCGTCTTCAACGACGTCGCGGGCATCGCCAACCGGGGCACCTTCGTCATCGACAAGGCCGGCGTGGTCCGGTTCGCCGAGATGAACATGCCCGGCGAGGCGCGCGACCAGCAGGGCTGGCGCAAGGCACTGGCCGAGGCCGTCGCCGCCTGAGTCCCACACCCCAGGCACGTCGTTGCGCGGGGCCGGAGGCGGGCAGGTAAGCTGGCCGCTCCGGCCCGCCGTACGGGCGTTCCGGGCGCGTAGCTCAGTGGGAGAGCACTCGCCTTACAAGCGAGGGGTCGCAGGTTCGAAACCTGCCGCGCCCACCACCCACCAGCAGTGAAAACCGCCCCGAGAAGATCGGGCCTCGGGGCGGTGACAGCAACAGGGGCTTACGTCGGCGTGCCGGGCGATGGCCTGGACGACGTGCGGCGGGACGCGCAACTCCATCAGCAGCGAGACGACGGTGTGCCGCAGGTCGTGCAGCCGGACCTCGGGGCGGCCGGCTTTCTCTCGGAGGCCGGCGAAGAGCAGGGCGAGATCACCAGCACGTAGCCAAGAAGGGTCTGCTGCGCAGATATCGGTGTTCGGTGGCTGTAACGGCGCGCTCCTGGGATGAGGCTGTGCAGCGTCTCTCGGTCAGGGTCTAAGCGCCGGTAGCAAGACTGGCGCGATGAACGCTGCGACCGACACCAGCCCGGCGGCGACGGCGAGGGTGATCATGGCCCACCTCGGCGCTCTTACGACCTGACTGTCGGTGCTACCGGCGCTGGTCACGTCGCGCAGCATCGCCACGATTCGCTCGACGGTGCGCGCCTGGGTCCGCCCGTTGGTTCGGTACCTGCTGTTGCCGGCGTCCAATATGGGTGAGTCGACCCGGAACTGGACGTAGTCGCCGTTGCTCAGGTCGAGACGGATCTTTACGCCGCGCTGGGAGAAGTCGCCGAGCATGTGCCGGGGTATCGATATGCGGCGCAGCGCCGTCTCGATGCGGAGATATTCCGGTGTGACGACGAACCGGGCGGCCGGCCCGGCCAGGTAGCAGCCGGCAGCGCCGCTCGCGGCGAGTGCCAGTTCAAGCAGGCTGCCAGCGCGGGGCTGCTCATCCCAGTTCACCAGAGCGGCGCCGGCGAGCCCGCCAGCGATGACCGCCATATACAGGTAGGCAATGCCGCTGCTACGTCGTAGCGAGCGCCGCTGCCTCCCGACGTGGTGTGTCACCCCCAGTTCGTGGGGAACCTTCGGCAGGGTCGAGTCTGCGTACCTCAGGGCGTTGGCCGAGGTGATTCGTCCAGCCACCGCTACCAGAAGCGCGACGGCACCGAATATCGCCGGGACCATGAATCTGCCGCCTCCATCGGCGACCTCGGCCGGGGTGTGGACCGCCCAGAGGACCGCCGCAACGGCCAACAGCAGCAGCCCGACGCCCGACACGATCAGCGTCAGCCCCCAAGTCCAGGTGAGCGCGCCGTTGTCGTGCCACTCGACACGTGATCGCTTGCCCACGCCACACCCCCGGCCGATGCCCGCCGGCTACGCGACCGGCGGCCGATCATGTTAAGAGCACCGCCAAGTCATGTGAAGAGCACCGGTCCAATCGGCCGCCTGCACTGATCGGCGTTCAGCGGACGCGTCGCCCAGCAACCGCTGAACCACAGCCGCGCCAGGTCCGCTGCGGCAAGCTGCCTACGGCCATGACCGGCAACTCCTAGACGTGAGACGGGGCAGGGCGCGGCTGCCGACAGCAGCGGTGACCGTGTAGACGGAGCGCCCAGAACTTACAAGCGAGGGGTCGCAGGTTCGAAACCTGCCGCTCCCACCATCAAGGGAAGGGTGCCACCACGCGAAGCGAATCCCGGCCACACCTCAACGCTTCCGCCCCGCATATCGGAGCGCGAGTCGTCGGATGATGGCCTCCCCGTCGGTAGCTGGTAGCCAGCTTGCTTCCTCGTGTGATTCGCTCTCTTCCCACTCAGGGATGTCGGAAGGGTCTTCGCCTCCGATGCCGAGCGATACATCGCTGTGACGGGCACGGAAGTAGAACCGCTCGCCACTCGGCAAGTGACCTTCCATCTGCACCGGAGCTGCCTCACACGTCATCTGCGCCTCCCAGCCTTCGCTTTGCAAGGTGGTGGCGAGGCGGAGCCAGGAGGCCATGTGCTGCTGCATCCACCCCTGTGGCGCAGTCTCCTGGTCCATGCGGTCATGGTTCCACATCACGTGGGGACCTTGGCCGCACGAGACACCTCTGGTGGGACGACGGACGAGCGTCGAATGCTGCTGGAGCCGTAGGGTGCCGGACATGCCTGAGGAAGAGGAAGTCGTTCTTCGTCTCGACCGACCGTCAGCGACGGCGCTTGCCGACCTGATCTACAACGTCGGGGAGCACCAGGCCGCCGGCATGGCCATCGCTGAGCTGTCGATGGACGACAGCGAGCGGCTCGGACGGGTGCTCCGTGACCTCTGGCGAGCCTTGGGCGTCCCGCTTCCGTACGGTGGTGTCAGCGGCAGAGAACCTCGTCGCCGGATCTGAGTCCCCGCGCTGGGAGTCGCTGACAGCACGGGCGGGCGTAAGAAGGGCTCAGTCGACGACCAAGTGCTGGTGGCATCGGTCGCCGGCGGTGTCCGGCAGCAGGACACACCCGCACACCTGGCAAGTTCCCCAGCGGCCGTACCACGATCCCGTGCGCCGAAATCGGGAGAGGGCGGCCCGCCAAGCGTTCAGATCCGCCTCGTCGGTCTCGCCGTCAACGTCCACCGGGTGTCGGGGCTCGCTGCCGGCCAGGAAACCCGCGACGAAGTAGCGGGCCTCGTCCGACATCGCCGCCATCTCGGTGCGCGAGACGTTGTAACCCACGTTCTCGTGGGGACACCACGCTGCCATTCGCCCGGTGAACGTGTGGCCGTTACCGACCAGGACGTCACGCCCGCAGGGAGCCTCAAACCACAGCCGCTCATCGATCACCGGCTCATCGAGCGGAGCCTGCTCCCAACGCAGCGGGAGGCTCACCTTCGCCAATACGCAGGAGGGGACCGCCTCGTCGGACGGCGGGCACCAAGCCACGAGACTGGCACCCCGTTCGTGGGCGAAGGCGATCGCCTCGTCCCGGGCCATCCGCTTCAGCTCTGTCCCGCTGTCGAGGTACACCTCGGCAGCCTCGATAGCCTCGTCGAAGCGGAAATCGGCCAGCGACCACATCCTGTCGGGCATGGACGAGGACCCTAGATCCACCGAGCCGCCCTCAACACTCGCTTATGCCGTATCGGCACGCCGAGGTGTCGCACTCAGCCGATGGAGGACACGCCTGATGCCCGGCGACTGACGCGGAGAGCGGGAAGACCGCAAGGCCGCCGCGGAAAGACAGGGCGCTGTCCGGCGTGGTTAGAGCGGGCAGTCGGCGGGCCGGCTGCCGCCTGTCCAGCACCGTCGGACGTTCACACGTTGCCTAGCATTTCAGGATGACGCGCTCGACGTCCGCGCCGGCCTGGACGACCACGGCGTTGGCGCGAAGTTCCTCGGGAAGGTGGTCCCGCTGCCCTTCGTGCGCGAGCAGGGTGGGGGAGCCAGGTGGAAGTACCACGGCATCGGAGAGCCCGATGAACTCGACGAGCATGTCGAGAACCGCGCCGGCGGAGAATCGGCTGATCGTGAAACTGTCGAGAGTGTCGCCGGTGAGGGCGGCGTAGACATCTGCCGTGCCGCCGTCCTCGGCGCTGATGTGCCAATGGCTGTGCTGCGGTGCTCGGCGGTCGACACGGGGCGCAAAGACAGCCAGGAAGGCGTCAGCCGCCATCGGGGCGGCGTAGCCCTGCGCGAAACGCTGAACGAACATGTCGTAGCCCACCCCGGCAAGCTAGCGCCTCGGCCAGAACGATCATGTCCAGTATCAGCCGGGAGACGACATCTGCTCGTCACTGCGGCAGGGCCGTCCTTCGGCGTCAGGCGTCTCGACGCGGATGAAGTAGCCGATCGGCACTCTCTGCTCGCGCTGCATCCCGAGGACGTTGAATCGCACTTCGTGCGTTGCGAAAGAGAACCCCGCACACGGAGGCTGATAGTTCAGAAGGAGATCTTCGGAGAAGCGCAGGGTCACCCACACGAATATCTGATCGCCCGCCGGAAGGTCGAACGGCTCGAAGGGAGTGGCCTTTCCCCTCTCGAAGCCCTCACGGCCGACATCCATGTTCACGTGAACCTGATCAACGGCGTAGCCGGGGCCGCCGTCTGTGGTCACCGCCTTGAACCCGTATTCGACGATTCGACCGGGCTGCGCAAGGTACCGGTACTCCGTGTAGGGACCAGCAGTGGCGCTCGACAACGCCTGCGGGTTCGCTCCGAAGTTTCCTTGGTGCAGCTTGTACCTCAGCGTGATCGTGAGGTACGTGGACAGCAGCACGAGCACCACAACCAGGGACGCGAGAATCGCCTTGCCTCGACGCCTGGCGCGGCGGGCAGCGTTCGGCACCACGACGGAATCGTAGAGCGACGACGGTGGCACCCGCCGACCCGGAAAGGACCTGGATTGCGCCGCGCTCAGCCGGGCAGATCCGCCACACCCGACTGACTTGTCTGGGCGGAGGAGTGCCTGAAATCCAACGCCGATATCAGGTGCTCGGCCAGCGCGTATCGACGCCAGCGGGCTGCTCGGTCCTAGCCTGGCGCGGGGACGGTCCTGACAATAGCCGTTGCCAGGGACGTGGCCTTCTCCTGAGCGGTTGCGGTGACGTCGGCGGCGGTGCTCAGCTTGGGCGGCCAGAAGGTGAGGGCCTCGACACTGATGAGCAGCGAGCCGTGCGCGAAGATCAGCCGCGCGTTGCCCGGCAGGAACGGCATTCCTTCCGCGTTTTCCGGGTTCACCCGGCTCACCGTCGCCGTGGTCAGCCGCGCGCTCGTCGATCCGATGGTCATCGTGCGTGCGCCCCACCGGGCGGTGGCCATCCCGATGTTGAGTCGGAATTCCTTACTCGGGCAACGTGCGGTGCGCGCCCTACGCGCGGCCGCAGCGGCCGCCGAGGCATCGCGCAGACCGATCACCGTGATGTTCATAAGGGTTGTCGGGGGCTGGACGTCGGCGAAGATCCCTACGGGATTGACCTCCAGGCCCGCGCCCCACACCTGATCGAACTCCAACCCGCCCCCGTTCGACCGGTCGGGGTCGGCAATGAGCAGGTCGCAGGGTTCATAGGGCTCGCCGACCTCGATCGTGCGCTCCCGAATGTCGTCGCCGACGTCGGCCCGCTCGACCAGCTGGCGAATCGTCGCCATCAGCGCCTCTTGCTCGGTGGGCGATGCCGACGGCGCGGGATTCACGGAGGGCGCCGGAGGCGGTGGCGGGTCGGCTCGTGTGACGCAGCCGGCAAGGCCCAGTACCACCAGTACACCGGCGACGAAGGATCCGCCGCGAACCCGATCAACGATCCTCACGAATCCCCGCTTCCACTCGGGGTGCAGCATATGGCTCATCACGTCTGGCGTTTGCCCGTGCGCGGTCGCTGCGGTAGACGAGACACGCGGGAGCCGCTCAGGCTGGATGGTCGCGCAGGAACGACTGGGCCGCCACCTTAGCGGCCGCAGTCGCCTCCTCGGTCTGGTCGAAGGCCGGGCCCCATCCGACGTACAGCTCCAGGAAACGATCAGCCACGGGTCGCAGTTCCGGCAACTGGGAATAGGCCGCGTGCCAGTAGATCTCGTACGCCAGGTCCTCGGCGTCACCGTCTCCCGCAACGATGTCTGCCGCTGCCATGCAGGCCTCGGAGGACATGCCGTGGGCGCCGGCCGGCGCACTGCACCGCCGCTTCGTCGGGTGGACCCGGGAGGTCCGTCCGCACGAGCGATATGACTGAGAGGCATAAATATGCCTCTCAGTCATATCGCTCGAAGTCATCAACCTTCAGGCAGGCATGACCCTGTGTGACCGGACGGCCCGGCGTCGTCGGCGGTGAGGGGCAGCGTGGGCCAGGCCGCCAGGTCCTGGAGCATCTGCCGGTCGTGGGTGGCGACGACCACCGCGGCCCTGGTCGTCAGCAGGGCGGCGGTGAGGTCGTCGACGAGCGGCGCGGACAGGTGGTTCGTGGGTTCGTCGAGGATCAGCAGGTCGGGACGCTCGGCCAGGCGCAGCGCCAGGTTCAGCCGCCGTTGCTGTCCGTGCGACATCCGGCCGACCGGGGTACGCCGGGCCTCGGCGTCGAGCAGGTTCGTCGCGCCCAGCGGCAGGGCCGTGCCGGAGCCGAGGCGCCCGGTGGAGCGCAGCCGGCCCACGTGCTGCTCGTACAGGTCGTGGGCGAGCATCAGGGGCGGCCAGTCGGGCACCTCCTGGCCGAGGTACGCGACGCGCGCCCCGGACGGGTGACGGACCTCCCCGGTCGACGGCACGAGGTCGCCGGCCAGCACGGAGAGCAGCGTCGACTTGCCCGCGCCGTTGGGCCCGGTCACGAGCAGCCGGTCCCCGCCGTCGAGCGTGAGCGTGACCCGGGTACGCAGACGCCCGGTCACCGTCACGTCGTGGCACCGCAGGATCGGCAGTCCGGCCCGGGTGTCCAGCGGCGGCCAGCGCAGCGGCTGCGGTGGCTCCGGGACGGTGATCCGGTGCTCGTCGAGCGCCTCCTGCCGGCGTCGCAGCGCCTGCACCAGTCCGGGGGCGCGAGATTGGCGTTGGTGCTTGCCGTGGCCCTTCTCCGGACGCCAGCCGGTGCTGAGCCGGCCCTGCGCCTCCCGTACCGCGTCGGCCAGCCGCTGGTGCTCGGCCTGCTGCGCCTCGTGGTCGCGTACCCAGTGCGCGAAGTCGCGGCGGCGCCCGTCCTGCCAGGCCGTGTAGTCCCCGGCGTAACGGCGCGGGCGCCCGTCCGCGCTGGGGTCGAGGTCGAGGAACTCCGTGGCCACGTCCCGCAGCAGGGCGCGGTCGTGGGTCACCAGCACCACGCCGCCCGGGTGCTCGCGCAGCCGCGCGGTGAGGAAGGCCAGGCTGGCCGCGTCGAGGTGGTTGGTCGGCTCGTCCAGCATCAGCAGGTCGACCCGGGCCCCGAGCAGGCACGCCAGCCGGACCCGGTAGCGCTGGCCGACCGACAGCGTCGCCAGCGGGCGGTCCCGGTCCGGGCAGGCGTCGAGACCGGCCAGCGCCACGTCGACGCGACGCTGCGCGTCCCAGGCGTCCAGCCGGGTCGCCGCGTCGAGCGCTGTGGCGTACGCGTCGTCCGCGCCCGCCCGGCCCTCGGCCAGCGCGTCGGCGGCGTCGTCCAGCGCCCGCAGTGCGCGTTCGGACTCCCGGATCGCCCCGTGGACGAGCGTGCCCACCGTCTCGCCGTTGCGCGCCTCCAGGTTCTGCCGGGCGACGCCGATCGTGCCCAGCCGTTCCACGGTGCCCTGGTCGGGCACGAGGATGCCGGCCAGCACGTGGAGCAGGGTGGTCTTGCCGCGGCCGTTCTCGCCGACGACCGCCAGGCGGGATCCGGCGGAGACGGTCACGCCGACGTCGGACAGCACGACCCGGCCGCCGCGTACGACGCGGACGCCGTCGGCCCGGACGTGCGCCCGGTGCCCGGCGGGCAGCGAACCGCCTGAGGTGGATGGGGATGAAGGTACGTGGTCGAGGTTGTTCACAGTCCGCTCTCGGCTCGTCGTGGAGCCGGGCAGCGCGAGGACACCGCCCGGCGGGAACGCCAGGACGGCGGAGCAGAGCTGGTACGTCAGAAGAAGCCGGTCACCCTGCCGCCGTCAGCGGAGGGACCAGGGCTTCATGACGGCGGCGTGGAACCTCATGCGGTGAAGGCTACCCGGGGCCGGGCCGGAGATCACCGGAGTTACCGGCGGAGGCGGGCGTCGGCCTCCGCGTCGAGCAGGTCGTTCACCGCCAGCGCCGAGTTGATCAGCGCGAGGTGGCTGAACGCCTGCGGGTAGTTGCCGATCTGCTCACCGGTGGAGGCGATCTCCTCGGCGTAGAGGCCGAGGTGGTTGCTGAAGGTGAACATCTTCTCCAGGGTGAGCCGGGCGTCGTCCAGCCGGCCGGAGCGGGCCAGCGCCTCGACATACCAGAAGGTGCACATGTTGAACGTGCCCTCGTGGCCGGGCAGCCCGTCGGGGGAGTGCAGCGGGTCGTACCGGTGGACCAGGCTGTCCGAGACCAGATCCCGCTCGATCGACTCCAGGGTGGACAGCCACAGCGGGTCGCTGGGCGTGACGAAGCCGACCGCCGGCATGTAGAGCAGGGCGGCGTCGAGCACGTTCTCGTCGTACGCCTGCACGAAGCTGCCGCGTTCCCGGTGGAAACCGCGGGCCATGACCTGGTTGTAGATCCGGTTGCGTTGCTCGGTCCAGCAGCTCATGTCTCCGGGCCGGCCGGTCCGGGTGGCCAGCCGGATGGCCCGGTCCAGCGCCACCCAGGACATCACCCGGCCGAACGTGTAGTTGCGGGGGTGGTGCCGGCTCTCCCAGATGCCGGCGTCGCGCTTGTCCCAGTTGTGGCAGAGCCAGTCGACCAGGCGCACGGTGCTCTTCCACACCTGGTGCGACACCCGGATGCCCTGCTCGTCGGCGAGGTGCATGGCGTAGAGCGCCTCGCCGTGGATGTCGAGCTGGAGCTGGTCGGCCGCGCCGTTGCCGATCCGAACCGGGCGGGAGCCCCGGTATCCCTCCAGATGGTCGAGCACCTCCTCGTGCAGGTCCGACGACCCGTCCACCCGGTACATGATCTTCAGTGGGTCCTGGTGGTCGCCTGCTTCGCGGATGCGCTCGTCCAGCCAGTCCATGTACCGGCTGACCTCCTCGGTGAACCCGAGACCGAGCAGCGCGTGCACCGAGAACGAGGTGTCGCGTACCCAGGTGTAGCGGTAGTCCCAGTTGCGGGAGCCGCCGACCAGCTCGGGCAGCGCGGCGGTCGGTGCGGCGATCATCGCGCCGGTCGGCGCGTACGTCATGAGCTTGAGCGTGATGGCGGAGCGCTCGACCATCTCCCGCCAGCGCCCGGTGTAGCGGGAGCGTTCGACCCAGCGCCGCCAGTAGTCCCGGGTCCACTCGAACATGCCCTGGACCTCTTCCGGCGGGATGATCCGGGGTTCCTCACTGCCGGTCTCCAGGATCACCCCGCCGGTGTCGCCCTCCTTCAGCGTGCCGTAGGCGATCAGGTCGCCGCCCTCCATGCGGATCTCGCCGGTCTGGGCCCAGAGCTGCCGCACCGGGTCGATCGGGTTGAAGGTGAGCGTCGCCGACGGGCTGCGGAACAGGTAGCCGTTGCGGTGCCGCTCCAGGTCGTGGCGCTCGCGTGCGTAGTCGAACCGGGGCCGGCACTCCACCCGGAAGCGCATGCTGCCGCGCACCATGGTGACCATGCGCACGATGCGGTGCGAGTCGGTGACCCGTTCGCCGGTGACCGGCATGAAGTCCATCACCTCGGCGACGCCGTCCGCGCTGATGAACCGGGTGATCAGGATCGGCGTGCCGGGCAGGTAGAGCTGCTTGGTGACGTACCGGACCTCGTGCGGGGCGATCTGGAAGAAGCCGCCCTTCTCCTTGTCCAGCAGCGCGGCGAAGATGCTCGGCGAGTCGAAGCGCGGAGCGCAGAACCAGTCGATCGTGCCGTCACAGGTCACCAGCGCGGCGGTCTGGAGGTCGCCGATGAGCCCGTGATCCTCGATCGCCGGATAGCCCTTCACATCGCCCCCCAGGTTCCGACTGCCCTCTCCGACTCAACCTAGGGGAAGAATTGTCAGGTTAGGGGTGATTCGTGGTCACCCACCCGCCCGCGCGCCACGGTGCGCCTCGACCGCCCGCTGGGTCTCCGCCTGCACCAGGTCCGCGTTGATCATCGCCGCGGTCCAGGCGCCCGCCGCCGCGGCGGCGCCGACCTGCGCCGACAGGTTCGTCACGTTGCCCGCAACCCACACCCCAGGCACATCGGTACGCCCCGACTCGTCGGCCGGCAGGTACTCGCCCATCCCGCTGGGGTGCGGTTGCGGACGCAGGCCCAGCCCGGCCAGGAACCCGGCGCGCGCCACCATCCGGGGCGCGACTGTGAGCACCTCGCGGTCGACGGTGCGGCCGTCGCGCAGGCGTACCCCGGTCAGCCGGTCCCCGGCCGTCTCGACGGCCGCGATCTCGCCCTCGACCACAGGCACGCCGCGCGCGGCGAGCTGCTCGGCCTGCTCGTCGGTGAGCGGTGGCGCGGTGTGCCGCAGGTAGACCACATCGTCGCTCCACTGCCGGAACAGCAGCGTCTGGTGCACCGACATCGGGCCGCTGCCGATCACCCCGATCGGCCGCTCGCGCACCTCCCAGCCGTGGCAGTACGGGCAGTGCACCACGTCCCGCCCCCAGCGCTCGCGCAGGCCGGGCACATCCGGCAGCTCGTCGACCAGGCCGGTGGCGACCAGCACGTGCCCGGCGCGTACCCGGCGGCCGTCCGCGAGCGCCACCGCGAACCCGTCGCCGTCGCGGTCCACCGTCTCGACCCGGCCCTCGGTCAGGTGCCCGCCGTAGCGGCGCACCTCGTCCCGGCCGCGCGCCAGCAGCTCGGCCGGCGGCACGCCGTCGTGCCCCAGCAGCGCGTGCACGCCGTCGGCGGGCGCGTTGCGGGGCTCGCCTCCGTCCACCACCAGCACCGAGCGGCGTGCCCGGGCCAGCATCAGCCCGCCGTTGAGCCCGGCCGCGCCGCCGCCGATCACCAGTACCTCGTAGTTCTCGGTCATCGTGACCACCTCCGCGACCAGACTGCGGCCGGACCCGGCAGAACTGCAAACTCCGTTGCTGATGTGGCAAACTGGCCGGCATGGACGACGACCTCGACCAGGCCCTCGACGCGGTCGGCCCCCGGCTGCGCGCGCTCCGCCGCGAGCGGGAGACCACCCTCACCGACCTCTCCGCCGCCACCGGCATCTCGGTGAGCACGCTGTCCCGGCTGGAGTCCGGCGGTCGCAAGCCCACGCTGGAACTGCTGCTCCCGCTCGCCCGCGCGCACGGCGTCACGCTCGACGAACTGGTCGGCGCCCCACCCACCGGCGACCCGCGCGTCCACCTGCGGCCGGTCGCCGCGTACGGGATGACCATGCTGCCGCTCACCCGCCGCGCGGGCGGCATCCAGGCGTACAAGCTGATCATCCCGGCCGGCGGGCGGTCCGAGCCCGAGCCGAAGACCCACGAGGGGTACGAGTGGGTCTACGTGCTCAACGGGCGGCTGCGGCTCGTGCTCGGCGAACACGACCTGGTGCTCGAACCCGGTGAGGCGGCCGAGTTCGACACCCGCGTACCGCACTGGTTCGGCCGCGCCGACAGCGAGGGGGTGGAGTTCCTCAGCCTCTTCGGCAGCCAGGGCGAACGCGCCCACCTGCGCGCCCGCCCCCGCGCGTCCCGCTGAGCGGCGTCCGCGAACGCGCCCGCCGCGGCGCCGGGGGCGCGACGATCGGCGGGTGACCTATGCGGACGTCGGCGGGCTGCGGATCTGGTACGAGGAGCACGGCACCGGCAAGCCGCTGGTCCTGCTGCACGGCGGATACGGCTCGACGGAGACGTTCGCGCCGGTCCGGCAGGCGCTCGCCGCGCGCCGCCGGCTGATCGCCGTCGACCTGCGGGGCCACGGCCGCACCGGCGGTCTGGACCGGCCGCTGCGGTACGAGTCGATGGCCGAAGACGTCGCCGGGCTGCTGCGTCACCTCGGCCTGCCGCGCGCCGACGTGCTCGGCTACTCGCTCGGCGGCGGGGTGGCCCTGCGTACCGCGATCCAGCACCCCGCCCTGATCCGCCGCCTGGTGCTCGTCTCCACGCCGTTCCGGCGGCACGGCTGGTACCCGGAGACGCTGGCCGCGATGTCCGCCCACGACGAGCGCGCCGCCGAACGCATGCGCGGCACCCCGCCGTACGAGCGGTACGCGCGGGTCGCGCCCCGCCCGCAGGACTGGCCCCTGCTCTGGGCCCGCAGCGGGGAACTGCTGCGGCGGGACTACGACTGGTCCGCCGAGGTGGCCGCGCTGCCGATGCCGGTGCTGCTGGTCTTCGCCGACGCGGACGAGATCCCGGTCGGTCACGCGGCGGAGTTCTTCGGCCTGCTCGGGGGCGGCCACCGGGACGCGGGCGGCGACGGCGCCGACCGTCCCGCGTCCCGGCTCGCGGTGCTGCCGGGGCTCACCCACTACGACGTGGTGGCCTCACCGGCGTTGCCGGCGGCGGTGCTGCCCTTCCTCACCCATCCGGCGCGCGCCCCCGGCTGACTCACCCCACGAGCGCCGGAGCCTCGGCCCGCTCGGCCATGCGGGGGCGCAGCAGCGCGTACGCGAGCACGACGGCGACCACCACGAGCCCCGCGCCGACCGCGAACGCCGCGTGGAAGCCGCTGGTCAGGGCCGTTGCTCTGTCGTCGCCGAGCGCGACCCGGTCGGCGGTACGGGCTGCGGCCAGCGTGGACAGCACCGCGACGCCGAACGCCATGCCGAGCTGCTGGGTGGTGTTGAACAGCCCGGAGGCGAGACCGGCGTCCTCGGCGCGGGCGGCGGACATGCCGAGCGCGGTGAGCGCCGGCAGCACCAGCCCGAACCCGCCGGCGAGCAGCATCACCGGGAGCACGTCGGGCAGGTAGCGGCCGTCCACCGGTACCCGGGCCAGCAACGCGAACATGGCGGCGAGCAGCACGAGCCCGGCGATCAGCACGGCCCGCTCGCCGAAGCGGGCGTTGAGCCGGGCCGAGACGCCGAGCGACACCGCGCCGATGACGACAGCCGCCGGGAGCAGCGCCAGCCCGGTGCGGGTGGCGTCGTAGCCGAGCACCTGCTGGAGGTAGAGCGTGACGAGAACCTGGAACGCGAACGTCGCGGCCACGGTGAGGATCTGCACCACGTTCGCCACGGCGACGCCGCGCGAGCGCAGCAGCCGCAGCGGCATGAGCGGGCGGTGCGCGGTGGCCTGCCGGACCACGAACCCGGCGACGAGCGCGGCGGCGAGCGCGCCCAGGCCGAGCGTGTGCGCCGACGTCGCCCCGTACCGCTCGATCGTGACCACCGTGTAGATGCCCAGCACGAGCCCGGCGGTGACCAGCAGCGCGCCCGCCACGTCGGCTCCGGCGGCCAGGCCCAGGCCCCGGTCGGCGGGCAGCGTACGGACCGCGAGCGCGATCGTGGCCAGGCCGATCGGCAGGTTGATCAGGAAGATCCAGTGCCAGCCCAGCGCGTCGGTGAGCAGGCCGCCGGCGACCTGGCCGATCGCCGCGCCGGCGGCGCCGGTGAACGCGAACACGGCGAACGCCCGCGCCCGCCCGGCGGCGTCGGGGAAGAGCGTGACCAGGATGCCGAGGCTCACCGCCGTGGCTGCCGCGCTGCCGAGGCCCTGGAGGAAGCGGGCCGCGACGAGCGTGGCGCTGTTCGCCGCCACCCCGGCCAGCACGGAGGCGGCGGTGAACAGCGCGGTGCCGCCGAGGAACATCGTCCGGCGCCCGATCAGGTCGCCGAGCCGGCCGGCGAGCAGGAGCAGGCTGCCGAACGCGATCAGGTACACGTTCACCACCCAGCTCAGGCCGGCCGGGGAGAAGCGCAGGTCGCGCTGGATGGCCGGCATCGCCACGGTGACGATGCTGCCGTCGAGGATGGTCATCAGGGCGCCGGTGGCGAGCACGCCGAGGGCGAGCCGCCGGGAGCGGGGAGCGGACATGGAGTCCTCCTGTCGAGAGGTGCGACAGGAGAGACCGTAGCGGATAGTTCCGTTACAGACAATCTATTGAGGGACTATTGGCGGGCCCGGCGGGCCGGCTTCGGGCTCTGCACAGGCGTGGCCAGGTGGCCTGCGGTCAGGCGTTCCAGCGCGCGCAGGAAGACCTTCCGCTCGTCGTCGGGCAGGCTCGCCAGCGCCTCGGCGTGCACCCGGTCGACGATCTCCTGGCTGCGCGCGGCCACCCGGGCGCCCTCCTCGGTGACCGCGATGATCCGCGCCCGCCGGTCCGTACGCGACGGACGCCGCTCGGCCAGCCCGGCCTGCTCCAGCGCGTCCACCGTCACCACCATCGTCGTCTTGTCCATGTCGCCCATCTCGGCGAGCTGGATCTGCGTACGCTCCTCGGGCAGCGCGTGCGCGAGCACGCAGTGCATCCGTGCGGTCAGCCCGATCTCGGCGAGCGCCGCCGCCACCCGGGTACGCAACACGTGGCTGGTGTGGTCGAGGAGGTACGACAGGTCCGGGGTGCTCATCCGCCCAGCGTACCGATGATTCCGTGGCGGATGATCCAGCTCGGACCCGGTCCGGACCCGGATACGATCTTGTGAGATGTCGTCGGTGAGAGAGGTTGGGTGCGGTGAGCGACGAGCACGGCAGGCAAGTGATGGTGGGTTACGACGGGTCTCCGGCCGCTAGCGCCGCCATCGAGGCGGGCGCGCTGCTGTTCCCCGGCGCGCACGCGTGGATCGGGCATCTGTGGACGCCGCCGTTCGCCAGCGAGGAACTCCGCAAGCGGCTCTGGACCGGCACCCGCGACATCAACGTGTTCGTCGAGGCGATCGAGCGCGAGGGCGGCCGGGAGGCCGACCGGATGACGTCCGTCGGCGTGATGCTGGGCCGCGCCGCCGGCTGGGACGCCGAGCCGCTCGTGTGCCGCAGCTACGGCGGCGAAGGGCTCCGCCTCGCCGAACTGGCCGACGAGAAGCAGGCCGACGTGCTGCTGCTCGGCTCGCGGGGCCTCGGCGGCGCCCGCGCGGTGCTCGGCAGCGTCTCCGACATGGCCGTGCACTACAGCCCGCGTCCCGTGCTGGTCGTGCCGCACCCGCTGCTGACCGACGAGTACGACGCGCTCGCCGCCGGGCCGGTGGTGGTCGGCTGGGACGCCTCGGCCGGATCCGAGGCCGCGCTCGCCGCCGCCCGTCGCCTCTTCCCGGAGCGTGAGGTCGTCCTGGTCGCCGTCGACGGCGACGAGGGGGATGCGCCGGAGACTGTCGACGGGCAGCCGGTGACCACGGTGCGCGTCCGCGCCGGCGGCGGTGCTCCGGGCCGCGCGGTGGCCGACGCGCTCTCCGTCGTCGCCACCGAGCGCAAGGCGAGCGTGGTCGTCGTCGGTTCGCGCGGCCGCACGGCGGTCCGCAAGATCCTGCTCGGCAGCGTCGCCATGGCCACGCTGCACCGCGCCCACCGGCCGGTCATGGTGGTGCCGCAGAGCCCGGTCCGCGAAGCCGAGTAGTCCTCCGGCGCGCCCGTCCGCGCCGACTGGAACGTCACGGGTGTCTCCCGGACCGGGAGACACCCGTGACGTTCCACCCGCCTCCACCGCCAGCCCAGCCGGCTTGCCGCTCGCTGTCATGCCCAATCCGGCAGTCAATGCGGTGGAGGTAGTGCCCGCCCGGCAGCCGGGTGCCCGTTGCGGCCAGCCCGGTGCCGGGCAGCAGTGCGAACCAGAGTTCACCTGTCTCGCGGCCGCGCCCGCCACCCATGCTCGTCTTGGCCTGGTAGGTCCGCGATCTGTTGAGGGTGGACGCCGATCGAGCGTCGACCCCCTTGCCCGCCATCGGCGTCGAAAGACGCAACCTCCCTCTCGGTGCCCCGCTGAAATCCGACAGTCGGCAGCCTTCATGTCAGAGTGACAGTAAGTCTATGGTCGATTCATGTCTGGCGATCAATGGGTTCCCCCGGCCGTTCTTCTTGCGGTTGACCTCGTCATCCTCACTTTGCGGAAATCCTGCCTACAGGTGCTGTTGATCGAGCGCGGGATCGAGCCCTACCAAGGTGCCTTGGCCCTGCCTGGCGGGTTCCTTAACCATGAGAAGGAAGATCTCGTAGAGGCTGCCCAACGAGAGCTTGCCGAGGAGGCTGGCTTGGGGCCGCATCAACTGCACCTCGAGCAACTCGGCGTCTATGGTGCGCCGGATCGTGACCCGCGAGGGCGGGTGATCTCGGCGGCTTACCTGGCCATCGCGCCTCGATTGCCCGAGCCGATTGCCGGCACTGACGCCTCACAGGCGTGTTGGATCCCTGTGGCGCAGGCGTTGTCAGATGAGACGCATCTCGCCTTCGATCATGAGCAGATCCTGGCCGACGGTGTCGAGCGGGCGCGCGAAAAGCTGGAGCGCTCCGCGATCGCCACTGCCTTCTGTGGCCCGACCTTCACGATCGCAGAGCTTCAGGAGGTCTACGAAGCGGCGTGGGGCGTGCGACTGGATCCACGGAACTTCTACCGGAAAGTGCAGAGCGTGGACGGCTTCATTGTCCCGGCCGGCCCGACTTACAAGAAGCCCGAAGGGGGCCGTCCCGCTCGGCTTTTCCGTCCCGGCCCTTGCACGACTCTCCACCCCCCGATGACCCGACCCCATGGTCTGGAAAACAAGGAGACAACGTGAGCGCGAACAGCGGCCTCGTCGTGATTCTCACGGCACTGGACCTTGAGTACGAAGCGGTTCGCGATCAACTGATCGACCTCCGGGTGCGCCGCCATCCGGCCGGCACCCGCTTCGAGGTTGGCAGGATCGACCAGAGCGGCTGCCGGATCGCGCTGGGTTTGGTTGGGAAGGGCAATCATCCGGCTGCGGTGCTCGCGGAGCGGGCGATGGCCGAATTCTCCCCGGCAGCTGTGCTGTTCGTGGGAGTCGCCGGTGGTTTGTGGCCCAACATCCGGCTGGGTGACGTCGTCGTTGCCAGCAAGATCTATGCCTATCACGGCGGTACCAGCGAAGACGACGGCTTGAAGGCCAGGCCGAAGGCGTGGGAGATCCCACATGAGGCCGACCAGATCGCCCATCACGTCGCCAGGTCCAGCGTTTGGCGTCGGAGTCTTCCCCCAGGATCAGATCCTTTCGTCCATTTCGGCCCGATCGCTGCGGGAGAGGTGGTCCAGGACTCGGGCATCTCCGAACAGGCCCGCTGGATCCGTCAGCACTACAACGACGCTGTCGCAATCGAAATGGAGGCGGCTGGCGTGGCCCAGGCCGGCCATCTCAACCGTGCCCTGCCCGTGGTGGTCGTTCGTGGTGTTAGCGACCATGCCGACGGCAGCAAGGCAGCCACCGACGGGCAGGACTGGCAACGAAAAGCCGCACGTCACGCCGCCGTCTACGCCACCGCGTTGGCGCGAGAACTGATCATCGATGGATCTGCCAGCCAAGGCGGTTCCGAGAGGGACGGGAGCCCCACGATGTCGATCAACAATCGCAACGTCGCCACCGGCAACGCCCGTGTCGGGATACAGGCCGGGCAGATCAATGGCAACGTCACTATCGGCGGCGGGGCCGATGGGTCGATCGACCTGGCAGCCAGCATCGCGGAACTGCGAACCCGCCTCAAGCAGGCCCACCTTGACGGGCAACTGAACGAAGAGACCTATGCCGCAGCCGAGTCGGAACTGGAGACGGCAACCGCATGCTTCTCGGCAGGCACAACCGAGAAGAGGAGTGGCCTGATGGTCGCGCTCCTGCGGTTGCGGGGCCTGGTGGCCGACGTGTCCGAGTTGGCGGTGCGGCTTGCGGCGATCATCGCTGTGGTGCGGGGGATGTGATGACTGCCCCGACCACGACAAACGTCGCACAAGGGAATGCCCACGTCGGCGTGCAGGCGGGGGTAGTCCACGGCGACATCAACTTTTACCGGGTACCGCCGGGCTCCAGCCCTGAAGAGGAGTTCGCCCTCGGGCTGAAGTATCTCGACGGGCGGGTGCGTGACCGGGCACGGATGCTCATTGAGAAGGCGGTCGCCAGGGGCTATCTCACGACGGAAGTCCAGTTCTACCGGCTCATCGCCCTGTTGAGCGGACGCACGCTGCGTCAGCTGTCCGACCAGGAACTGGACCATCTCGAGGCCGTCTGCGCCGGTCTGTCCCGCCTCGACGATCATGATGAATGGGCAGCAGGCTCGAGTGTGATCATCCATCACCTCCTGGCTCCTGCTGGCGTCGCGGAGACGGATCGTGCAGTCAAGGAAATCGACGCGTTGAAGCAGCGTCAGCGCGACGAGATCTACGGTCATCTTGAGGCACTGCTCGACGGCGCGATGCAGGAGGCCATGTGGCGAAAGTCCGTGGCGCTGGCCGAATCGCAGCGCACAGCCGGGAACCGACTCAACCGGGTTTGGAAATTCTTCCATCCCACACCCGCCCAACCTCGGACATTGCCAGTGCGGCCCGCTGCTGTCCCTCTTCGTGATCAGCTCCGCGCTGGTATCGGCGCCGCTGCGTTCACCCTCGCGGTAGTGCAGATGATTGTGCTCGTCGCGGCTCGCGGCATGCGCGACCCGCTGCTCGGGCTGCTCGCCGGCTTGGTCGGACTGGGCGCCTTCTGCGCCGGCGGGGCGGAGCGGTACTACCGCGCGGCGCGGCTGCGCGCGAAGGAAGCAGAGATCCGTCCACCCCGGCAACGGGGGCGAGAAGCGCCTCAGGGAGGCTTCGCCCGCAAGATGGACGTGCTTTTCAATCGCTATTTTGGTCGATATGTTCCCGATGGAACTGACCGGACCTACTGGCGCTCCCAGACAGCGGGCATCCAGCGGCACCTCCGCGACGAACTGGTCGAGCTTTACCGTGAGCAGCGTATCGACGCCAACCGCGTCGCCTGGCTCGTTCGGTATCTCGTAGGCGACGTGCGAAGGCAGTGGGAGCAAGACACTCTGACGGCCTATCGTCAGGCACTGCGCACGCCGGTCAAGGCCAAGGCGCTCCAGGTCGGCGGGCTGGCTCTGCTCGCCCTCGGAAGCCTCTGGTTCGTCCCGGCTGTCGTGACAAGCGCTCCTCTGGCGGGCGCAGGATGGATCCTGCTCGCGGTGGCGTCTGCCGTGCCGGCGGTGCGCTCCTCGTTCCGCATCGTCGCCGAGCGACGTAGGGTCGCCGACGATCAAGCGGAGAGGGAAGTCAAGGATGCGGCACGCTGGGCGGCGTACCACCGATGGTGCGAGAAGCTGTCCGACAAGCCGTCAGACACAGAGATGGCTGCCTGGTTGGAGAGCGACCGGAAAGTCTTGGTCGATAAGGCCATGCGGCAATACCGGCTCCACCCGAGCCAGATAATTGCACATGCCTTCATCGAGGCGCCTGCTCCCCCTTGTAAGAAGGCACGGTACCCGCAAGGGCCATGGCGTTACTCGCGATACCGTCTGCTGCTGTTCCTGCTGACAGACGACGGCGTGCGGCAAGTAAACATCGACCTCGACTTCGAGACGGTCGTCAGCCGCGTCACCCAACGGCTCAACTATCGTTTCGATGCCGTCGCCGCGGTCCGGATCGACGGAATCGCCAAGCAGCAGCAGGTATTCGAGCTGACGTTGTTCAGCGGAGAGCCGATCTCGCTCCGTGTGAGCGAACCCGAGAACGAAACCCTCCAGTACGACGAGAGCGCCACCAAGATCGCCGAGCTGTCGCTCGACGCCGCTGGGCTCGGGAACACCTTGCACGTACTCGAAGGTGTTGCTGCCGAAGGCAAAGAATGGGTGAAGCACCGACGCCGCCGTGCCGACGAGAGACTCGCGGAACTCGGTAGCGCTATCCGTGGATCCGATGACAAGGCTCGTCGGAAGCGCGGCACGAAATAGTCGAGTCTGTCAATGGGTCGTCGTAGGCTCCTTGGTCGTCGGAAGCAACTCCGACGTGCGGCGGGGCCGTACTCCGGGTACGCGCTGGCACCCGTCGATGTGCGGGAACTATCCTCTGGCCACGAGCCAGTCGCCATCCGACGGAGTTGTCGATGCTGAAAGGTCTGGCAGCAGACCGGCACGCGCAGGGGGACAGCCGCCGGCTCAACCTCGGCGCGCTGCTGCGGCGCGTCCACCTGACCGGCCCGGTCACGCGCGTCGAGCTGGCCGACTGGATGGGCGTCAACCGCAGCACGGTCATGGCGCTCACCGCGGAACTGGCGGCGGCCGGCTTGGTCCGCGAGGTGACGGCGGGTGGCAGCGGGCGGGCCGGGCGTCCCTCGCGTGTGGTGCGTCCCGCCTCCGACACCGTCTACGTCCTCGCCTTCGACATCGCCGTGGACCGGCTCGTGGCCGCCCGCGTCGGGCTCGGCGGTGTGGCGGCGGCGCGGCTGGAGGCCGAACGGCCACGGGCCGGCGCCGACCTCGACTCCGTTGTCTCGGTGCTCGCTGACTTCGGGCGGGCCCTGCACCACGCCGCGCCACCCGGATCGGTCTGCGTCGGCGTGGGCGCCTCCTACTGCGGCATGATCCGGCCGGGCGACGGGATGGTCCGCTTCGGACCGGACATGGGGTGGGTGGACCAGGCGTTCGGCGCCGAGCTGGCCCAGCGGCTGGATCTGGGCCTGCCCGTCCTGGTCGGCAACGAGGCGCACCTCGGGGCGCTGGCCGAGCATCAACGTGGTGCCGGCGTCGGTGTGCAGAACCTGGTCTACCTGCACGGCGACGTGGGTGTGGGCGGCGGGATCATCGTGGGCGGGGAACTGCTCGACGGCGACGGCGGGTACGCCTCCGAGGTCGGGCACATGCTCGTGAACCCGTACCAGGGGCGGCCCTGTGGCTGCGGCTCGCGCGGGTGCCTGGAGGCCGAGGTCGGCGAGCGGGCGCTGCTCGACGTCGCGGGCCGCCCGGCGCGGGAGAAGGGGCGCGAGGCGGTACGCGCGGTGGTCGCCGCCGCCGCTCAGGGAGAGCCGGCCGCCCGGGACGCGCTGCGGCACATCGGTGACTGGCTGGGCATCGGCGTGGCGAACGTGATCAACCTGTTCAACCCCGGCGTGGTGATCTTCGGGGGCACGCTCAGCGAGGTCTTCCCGGTCTGCGCCAGCCACGTCCGCAGCCGGATCGCCGCGAACGTGCTGCCCATCTCCCGCGACAAGGCCCGCCTGCGCGTGTCCGCACTCGGCTACGACGCCACCTTGATCGGCGCCGCCGAACTGGGCTTCTCCCCGTTGTTCGCCGACCCCCTGGGCGTCCCCACTGCCGGGTGAGCCGCGCCGTGCACCGCCGCGCCTCCAGCCCTCTCGATCGCGTTGATCTGTGAGTGGGGTTGTCAAGGGGTTTGGTGGTGGGTGGTGATGGTGCGGTAGAGCTGTCGGGCGATGTAGCGCTTGAGGCAGCGGGTGATT